>QIMC01000347.1 GCA_003232185.1 Flammeovirgaceae bacterium
ATGGGGATGCTATGGGATTCCCGGGATTCGGCATTGACCCTACCATCGTCAGATGGGACATGAGTAATGATGTAATCAAATATGGTGAAGATCTGATCCAATTGTCCCGGTTGACCATGTCGAAACTAAAAGACAAACTTTCCCAGGACGGAAAATCCTATCATGAACTTTTAGTGGGATATAATATTAGTATGTTCTACTACTACCGGGCTTTGTATAGCATTAAGCATTACATAGGTGGAGTCAAAATCGACCGGGCCGTTGTTGGTCAGGAAAATGCCGGCAAACCATTTATTCCCATTAATTCCCAGGAACAGAAAAGGGCTATGAAGGCTTTGGTTGAGTATGGATTTAGCCCCAGGGCATTTTTAGCTCCTAATGACCTGTACGCCTATTTGCAAATACAGCGGAGGGGGTTTGACAATTTCCGTAGAAAAACCGAAGACCCTAAAATCCATAACCAAATTGCTTTCTTTCAGCGTAGCATATTGGCCCACCTGCTCCATCCTACGGTATTAAAGAGAATGACCGACTCCCGATTATACGGCAATACCTATACCGTGGCCCAAATGATGACTGACTTAACGGTTGGTATTTTCGAGGAAGACCTGAACACCAATGTGACTACCATTCGTCAAAACCTTCAGCATATCTATGTTGATGGCCTGATATCCGGATTGTCCAACTCCAAGTACGATTATGTATCTAAATCCGCTATTCTCTTTGAAATCAAGAAAATTGAGGATATGATGAAAACCAAGGGCAAGAATGAGGAGACAAAGGCACACCGAAACCATATTCAATTTAAAATCGACAAAACTTTAAAGCATACTAAATAATATATTGAGCCACTTAGTTGCCCTGACCGGTTAGTGTTTCGTTATAAAGTCAACGCAAAAAAATAGGGATTATGAGTAAAGAACAGACAACCGCCTTTTTATCCTTATGTACACTACTATTAGTATCCAGCACTGCGTGGATAATGCCAAGCCCTTTTTCCGAAGGTGAATCGTTACCAGCTTCACAAGTGAGAACCGGTCACTACCTCTATGTAGCCACTCCTGGCATCAGAAATTACCTGGGTTATGGAGGGCATGGGTTGCTGGTTTTTGACATAGACAATCATCATAAATTTGTCAAACGAATCAGCACTATAGGACTCAAAGAAGATGGTAGTCCCTCAAATGTCAAAGGCATCGCTGTCAGTGTACCACTCAATAGTGTATTTATTTCCACCTTGCAATCCATGCAACGGATTGACCTGGGCACGGAAAAAGTGATATGGGAAGTCTCTTATGAGGGTGGCTGTGACCGTATGTCCATTTCACCAGACGGCATGAGTATGTATTTACCATCGTTGGAAAAGGATTTTTGGAATGTAGTTGAATGCAAAACCGGTAAGGTCATTGCCAAAATAAAAGTTCATTCCAGAGCACACAATACCATTTATGGCCCTTCAGGAAACCGAGCATATATGGCAGATATAGCCTCTCCTTTTTTACATGTGGCAGATACCCGCACCCATACGGTGGTACAAAAAGTAGGCCCATTTAGTGCTGGAATTCGGCCGTTTACCATAAATAGTGACGAATCTCTGGTATTTGTGACCGTTAATGATTTGTTGGGGTTTGAAGTAGGAGATCTAAAAACAGGAGAAAAAATTGCCAGTGTTCAGGTACTGGGTTGGGACAAGGGCCCGGTGCGAAGGCATGGCAATCCAAGTCATGGCATAGGATTAACTCCTGATGAAAAAGAGCTATGGGTTTGCGATGGCCACAATATGCGTTTGCATGTTTTTGACGGAAAGGCTCCTTATCAACAGCTCACTACTATAGCACTTGACGATATGCCCGGTTGGGTAACTTTCAGTATGGATGGACAGTATGCATATCCATCCAGTGGCGAAGTGATCCTTGCGAAAACACGGAAAGTGATTTCAATACTACACGACGAAAATTACAATACCGTTTCCAGCGAGAAGATGGTTGAAATATACATGAAAGACGGTAAAGTAATCAGGGCCGGGGATCAATTTGGCTTGGGTAGACTGAATGCAATAAAGTAGTGGAATTCTAAAGCTCTGGAACGTACTCAGTACAATTCAGACGGCTAACTTCAATTTCTTGATTAGTATCATTCTCCAATATGACTATCAATTTCAGACCTTAATTGATCAACAAAACTTTGTGCATTCTTTTTCTCAACAAGTTCATATTTCGCATTCCCGATACTTTGGTTTTGGAGCATTTGCAGAACAAAATCCCTTAACCTTTGCTTTCTAGGCATTATCGATAACAGACGAACATCTAATTCCTCAAATACATTTAAAGCATCGAGTATAGGAAGACTGGTGATAGACTCAATCGGTTTCAAAGCAATCCCATGTTAGTAAGTTACAAGTTGATATCGTGAGACCATAGTATTAATTTGACTACCAGGAGAAAAATCCACCCCCTAAAGGCCAGCGGGGGACAGCTAGCAACTATGTTCCATATCCGCTCTGGGAGCACCTTACATTTCAAATGTCCCCCTCAAGGAGGGGGAAGGGGGAGGAAAATTGAATTCAGCAACACATTTTAACCGGACACTAGTAATTCCTAATTCCTAGTGTCCGGTTAAATTTTATTCTTAGGATAAACAACTCGTACAGCTATTAATCAGAGGTTTTTTTTAATACATAAAAGCAGCCCCTGACTAAATTATTTGCTTTACAATGGAGAGAACCACCCCCTACGCCGTCGGCCGTAGCCTTTGGCGTAGGCTCTACACCCCCGCCAGCGGGGGACAGCTAGCAACTATGTTCCATATCCGCTGGGAGCACTTTACATTTCAAATGTCCCCCTCAAGGAGGGGGAAGGGGGAGGAAAGTTGAATTCAGCGACACATTTTACCCGGACACCAG
>QIMC01000063.1 GCA_003232185.1 Flammeovirgaceae bacterium
TCCATTGACAACCTGACCGTTAGTTGGCCAGGAAATACAGAAGAAACATTCACCAATTTGGTGACAAATAAAACCTATAAAATAGTTGAAGGCAAGGGTATCTATCTCTATACATCCCGTTATGTTGAAATGTGTCAGGGAGAAAGAGTGTTTTTACAGGGGGAAGACCGGTATGAGCCTGGCATATTTGTAGATACTTTGCGTGTGTTGGGAACAATAGATGAAATTGTTGTTACCAAACTGGCTTTCAGAGAATTTGACCTAGAGACTTGTTCTGCAATAGTTACAAGCATTGAACAGCCCGACGATTCCCAGGGAGTAACGGTGTACCCCAATCCCTTCTATTCTGATTTGAATATTAAATTGCCAAAGATGAGTGTCGGGAAATATGATTTATCAATTATGGATATTTCAGGAAGAGTTGTGTTTACAACTACCTGGAATGCTAATTATGCAAAAGAGCCTAAAATTGTAGAAGTATTGAACCCAGGTATTTACATCCTAAAATTAAAAATTAATGGTGAAGTATTTATTGAAAGAATAATTAAAAAGTAATTCAAAACGATTTCCATAACTCTATTCGAACACCAGTACTCCTCACAAAATCCTTACTACCGATAATTAGGAGAGGCGGAGTAAAACTCTACCTCCATGGTACTTTTACTGGTAGTGATTATTGCTTTTTCTATATGTGATCTGTTTGGCTGCAAACTCCAGGTCCGTGCTCACACACCAGCTATGTCTGCGCTGAAGATGGATGCCGTGTTTGCGTAAAATTCACCAGATATATTGCGCACTGACATCACCCAGATATTTACTAAGCAGGGTTCCGTCCCTGGATGCGTATCCTTCCGGCGGTGTGTCATCCAGGGCTCGTAAAATACGCTGCTTGGTTTTCGCATTATACCTACCCTGGCCACCGTTGCCGGACTGTTCCCGGCAGTAGCCATGAAACTATTAGAGTTTGTAGCACTTTATGGGTTTATCCTGGCCCCGGTGGGAGCGATAATTGTGTTTGAACATTTTTTTGCCAAAAGAATGGGAATTATTGCCAACTATGCGGCTCAATCAGGCGTACAGGTAAACCTGGCGGTGCTGCTGGCGTGGGGGATCAGCTTTGCGCTGTTCTATTATATCTCCTGGTCACAGGATATTTTTTTGTCGTTCCTGACATTGCCTGCATGGTTAAGTTGTGGGGTTTTATTTTTAATATTCAGTAAATATTTTAACAAAAAATAATAATGGGTTCGTAGCGGGACGCTACGAACAACGCTACGAACAGCTACTGTAAATGATTGAAGGTATCTATTGAATGAATTTCCCCAGCGCTTTGGCCAGCTTGGGCCAATGATCTTCAGAGCTTAGATTCACCAAATTTTTACGTAATTCCAAAAATGAAGCATGAGCTTCTGCCCTGATTTTTTCTTGCTGTATTCCTATCCCCTCAATTTGCTCCCTGGTGGCATTTTGGTCGCCCATTATTTCAACCACTCCTGTCAAATAGTTTTGGTTTTCAACCAGCACCTGGGCCATAGCATCTTCAAAAGCCAATAGATCTTTGTTGGCTAGCGACCGTATTTCCTGGTTATCAAAAGCTGCCTCAATTTCCGCTGCGATGGCAGTAATTAGTTTGTCCTGCTGTATTTGAGACTTCACCTGGGCTTTGCTCAATTTCTTTTCTGCTTTTGGCTTAATGTTTATTGCCTGATCCATTATCTCACTCCACTCCTCCCCGGTAAACAACTCCTGTGCAGACAACCTGAATTTGGTTAGGTTCGCCAATAAAAGTTCGCGTTCCACGCGGTATTTACTAAATCCATCTGCCATCACCTGTTGGTCGATAGCATGGTCTTTGTTCAATTTTGAAATTGCTTTTGCCTGCTTTTTTTTAGTTTTCTGCAGTTTTTTCCATTCATGGCTATAGATTTTCATTTCCGCTAAAATTTCTTTTTCGCGGTCACTATCTTCAACAATTTGTTTGACAACCTTTTCAGCTTTTGGAAGTATGAATGGATTTTCGTCGCTACCACCCAATAGGATGGTTAATAAAGCAAATAGTCCGATCAGCATTTTTTTTAGTGTTTAGTTTTGTTCACTGGTCGTAGGATAAGTTTGCGGTCCTACGACCTAACAATAGGTCGTAGCGAATGCTACGACCAGTACAGTATTCACAGATTTCTAATCCATATATTCCTGAATTCTACAGGATTACCATGGTCTTGTATAAGCAATGGTAGATTTCCATGTGGTTGATAGTAAGGTAACCCAACATGCTTAATACTACCTTTAATTTCAATATGATTTTGAATTAATACCCCGTTGTGTACCACCGTTACATACGCCGATGTAAGCAACAACCCGATCTCATCAAAGCTCGGGGCAGTATAGTACACTTCATAAGTCTGCCACTCCCCGGGAGGCCGGCAGGGGTTGACCATCGGAGCAGTTTGCTTGTATATTGATCCAGCCTGCCCATTGACAAAGGTGGGGTTCTGATAGCAATCCTGTATTTGCAATTCATATCTGGACTGTAAGAAAATGCCTGAATTGCCTCTTCTCTGCCCTTCCCCTTCAACTTTAATGGGGCTTTTCCATTCTATGTGCAACTGAAAATCTCCAAAATTTTCTTTGGTACTCATATTTGAGGGATGCTCCAGTTTATCTTTGGTGGAACGTACCACCATTACTTCGTCCTTTATTTCCCAATTGCTGTCATCTGTGACCACCCATTGATCAAGGTTTGTCCCGTCAAACAAGATCAGGGCATCCCCGGGTGCTTGATTATCTGATGCACCGGGTACTACCACTTCCGGAACCGGTACCCAAACCTCTGTATCCTCCGGTTTAAACTGTTTGTTTTGAGCATTAATTTCAATGGCTGACAGGGCCACAGCAAAAAA
>QIMC01000265.1 GCA_003232185.1 Flammeovirgaceae bacterium
AATATCCCGGATTTTGGGTGATCTTTGGATTAATGTCAATCTCTTTTAAAGGAATAGGAAAAATGTATTGATGTTTGTCGGTATCAAAATTTGAAGCCATTCCAAATTCATCAAGTAGTACCCTTACTAGGGTCAATGCCCTGTCTGTTCTTACTAAATCATGCCATCTGATATTTTCAAAGGCAAATTCATGACGTCTTTCATCCTCTAAGGCCAAACTGAACGCTTCTTTGGTTGGAACATCAGCACTTGTTAAAGGAGCTAAGCCAGCCCTTACCCTTACCAGGTTTAATATGTCAAACGCTTCACCATCCGCTACATAACTCATTTCGTTCAGTGTCTCTGCATGCATCATCAATACATCAGTATACCTAATGACAGGCCAGTTGATATCCCAGTCAAAAGCATTTGATGGGATTCCTGAAACGAATTTTTGCGACGAAGGCCTGTTTGTTACAGTAGTTCCATTTTTGTCAACCCATGACATTCGAATGTCATTGAGCCTTGCATCGGCTGGGTCATAACTATTGATAAGATTTTGAGAAACAAACAACCCCACAGGGCTACCACCACCCAAGAAAAATGCCGGATCAATATCATTATCTGCATTTCTCGTTGGAAGAGAATTACCTTCTCCTATATCGCCCGCTTTGAACTGGACTGAAAACACCATTTGATCTCCGTTATCATTGACCACATCAAAAATGTCGTCATAGTTACTAAAAAACAGATAGTTGCCATTGTCAATGACATCCTTGAAAAGAGTGCTAGCCAGATCCCATTCGCCGGTCAAGAGAGGATATCCACTTCTTGTTACATAGACACGGCCTAACAGGGCTTTCGCGGCCATGCTACCTGCCCTGCCAGTATCACCGCCGGTAAACCTCGGTGGTAATTTGTCAATGGCATCAATTAAATCTGCAATAATCTGGGTATATACTTCTGTATCCGTCGACCTTTCAACAGCCAGGGCGTCATTTACAAATAAAGGAGTAGTAACTAGAGGCACACCTCCGAAGTACCTCACCAAATCAAAATAAGTCAAGGCCCTCACGAATTTCATTTCTCCAATAATTTGCTCCTTTCTCTCTTGACTTTCAAACTCTACTTCATCAATTCTCTCTAATACAACATTGGCATTAAAAATAAGGTTGTATTGAGACGACCATAGATCCGCTAGTGTCGGTTCTTCTGATGACATCAGAAACAAGATTCCAGAATTATCATAATTGGTTGTAATCTCCGTTTTGAAAACATTGTCAGATCTTTCCTCGCTCAATCGAAAAACATTTATACCTACTTGTGTGGTTTGCAGTCCATCATACACTCCGATTACTGCCTGTTCAAAGTCAGCTTCTGTCTGGTAAAACGACTTCGTATTCTTTTGTGAAATAGGGGTAAGATCGATAATATCTTCGCTACATGCCATGCCTATAATCAAAAAACCAAATATTATTATTATCTTTTTCATTATTTTAAATTTATTAAAATGTAAAGTTAAGGCCCAATGTAAAAGTTCTGGGAAGAGGGTAAGAGTTATCTGTATCTATACCTGGGGCTAAAGCAGTATTTGACCACGCCGCAGTAGAAGGAATGCCAAAATAATCGTCAATTGAAAACACGTTTTCTACACTTAAATAAGCCCTAAACCCGCTTACTCCCTTTATTTTTTCCATAACACTTGGAGGAAGGGAATATCCTAAGGTTATATTTCTCAATTTGAAAAATGAAGCATCGCGCATCCACCAGGTAGATGCAGTTGTCAGGTTGGAAGTAACTGCCGCCCGGGGCGTTTCTCCATCACCTGGTTCGGATGGGGACTTCCACCTGTTAAGCCAATATGAATACACATTTCCTCTTGACTGACCATCTTCTTTCAGTTGTATGTTAATCAAGTTATTTCCCCATTCACCTATAAATAATAATCCCAGGTCAAAGTTTTTATACTGAAAATTATGGCTCATTCCCCAGGTAAAGTCAGGTTGTGCTTGGCCCACATGTACCCTATCGTCGGGATTGATAACCCCATCTCCATTGGTATCGGAATATTTGAGGTCACCTGGGTTTTGAATTTTTGAAACAGGACTATTGTCAACTTCTTCCTGGGTCTGGAATATTCCCTCTACCGGGATTAAAAAATAGGAGCCTATCGGTTGTCCAATTTCAGTTTTTGCAATTTGAAAACCTCTGGCAGATCCGAAAATAGGTGCCCCTTCCGGGCCTAGTTTTTTCACGGTGTTTTTATTATGCGCAATATTCCCATTAACACTCCACTTAAATTCACCGGTTAATGCCCTTATACCGAGTTCAACTTCAAAACCTTTATTTTCAACCTCTCCCAGGTTTTGAAGGGCAAAAGAAAAACCAGTAATTGTAGGTACAGGTACATTGAGTAACAAATCTGAGGTAATACTTCTATAATAGTCGAACCCAAGAGTTATCCTATTTTCAAATAAGCCCAGGTCAACACCCACGTTAATAGTGCTTGTTGTTTCCCATGTAAGGTCAGGGTTGCTAATAGAATTTGGCCTTAGGCCAAGTTGGAGAGACCCTAATCCGTTGCCAAGTATGTAATTCTCACCTACAAGCCCTCCAATGGCAGAAAAATCCCCAAGGCCATTTCTTCCTGTTTGTCCATAACTAGCACGTAGCTTAAGATTATTTATCAGGGAAACAGTGCTCATAAAGCTTTCCTCTGAGATTCTCCATCCCGCAGACAGTGAAGGGAAAACACCCCACCGGTTATTTTCACCAAACCTGGAAGACCCATCCCTTCTGATGCTGGCAGTGAAGAGGTACCTGTCCTTATAGCTATAGTTGGCACGGGCAACATAAGAAATAAGGGCATTTTCAGTTGCGAATGAAGTTGCATTGGTCTGACCTGCTGCATTCAAAGTC
>QIMC01000382.1 GCA_003232185.1 Flammeovirgaceae bacterium
GTATTCTGCGCTTTTAAGTCCGATTTACTCAGTATCAGTGCAAATATTACCAGAGAACAGGCAAGCAATAGATTACAAGTGAGACGAGTTTTTATCATTGCAACTAGGTTAGTTAAACATTACAGGTTCAAATAGGCCTGCAATGTCCATTGATTTAAGTATTTGTATCAGTTACAAAGTATAAGGTTCCCCGCTGATTAAGAACATAAATCTTGGCAATAGTTAGCACATGTAAGGTCTGTAGGGAATTGATACTGGATGCCGAATGCCAACCTTTTTGTTTGGCTCCTGACAAAGACCAGAAATCGCTGCTTCACAAGAACGAATTGCTGAATTATTCGGAGTTGGATGCCTGGGATTCGGAAAGTATATCCGGCGTATCAGCCGCTTTATTTATCTCTGAGAAGAACTTCTTTTGGAAAATTAATACAGTAGTAACTCCAATAAAAATAGAAGAGTCGGCTATATTAAAAATCGGTCGGAAAAACTCAAAACTTTGTCCACCCCAAAATGGCATCCAATTAGGAAAAGTGGTTTGTATTATGGGAAAATACAGCATGTCAATCACCTGTCCATGAAACCATGGGGTAATCGCATCCAAAGGAGCATTACTTAAGAACACGCCATAAAATACGCTATCAATCAGATTGCCTACCGCACCTCCAAGTATTAATGCTATTGACCAACATAGGCCTTTGTGCACTTGTTTGTTGATTAAAGTAATGAGGTAATAACCAATTCCTACCATCGCAAACATCCGAAAAATGGTCAAAAGTAGTTTGCCATACTCCCAATCAAGTTTGAAACCAAATGCCATTCCACTATTAAGTATGTAATGTATCCGAAACCAATCACCTAATACGGAAAATTCCGTGTTTAGAGTCATGTTGTAATGTATCAGAAGTTTGAATACCTGGTCAAGGATAATCACCAATACCGAGAGCAATAAATATTTAGTGTATTTCAAAGTGGCTTGGTTTTAAACACTACTTCATCATGGGAGGGTGGGTCGGTCAAAGCGTATCGTTTTTGTAAAACTAAGGTAAATGCCACCCCTACAAAAATACTGGCATCAGCAACGTTGAATACAGGCCTAAAAAACAGAAAACTTTGATTGCCCCAAAATGGTAACCACTCCGGAAAAGTCCCCTGGTATAATGGGAAATATAACATATCGATTACCTGCCCATGGAACCATGGGAATACTGCATTTCCAGGGGCATTGTCAAGAATAACTCCATAAAATGTGCTATCAATAACATTACCAAGGGCACCGGCCAGAATCAAAGACAGTGATATCAACAAATACTTATGGGTTTTCCTTTTAGCAAGAAAATAGAGATAGTAAGCAATCCCGTTTGCCATATAGGAAGTCAAATTGTATTCCAAAAGCTATGCCAGGGTTCAATACATAGTGCAACCTAAACCAATCTCCAATTACTTCGATTTCTTGGCCCAAGTGCATATTTAGATGGATCAATAATTTGGATATCTGATCTACCAGAACTATAAGTAAACTTAAAATATAGTATTTGATGTGTTCCATTAATAATCAAACTCCAATTTTTATCTTTAGTTGAATACCGTCCATTTCTAACAATACACCATCTTTCAACTCCTCCTGTATTATCATTGATAGTGCCTGAGTTTCCTTACAAATATAATTTTTATTTGACTCTAAAGCTTTATCTACCAATGAGTTGCTTTTTTCAAAAACAATATTAATCTTATCCTGGACTCCTAATCCCATTTCCTTTCTTAAATTCTGAACCCGATTAATTAAGTCACGGGCTATGCCCTCTTTTCTAAGCTCCTCTGTAATTGTAAGGTCCAGTGCGACGGTGAGAGATCCTTCATTTGCTACAGACCAACCTGGAATATCCTCAGATATAATTTCTACATCATCTTCATTTAGGTACACCGTTTGATTATTTATGTGAATCTCAAGTTGACTTCCCTGTTCCAAAACCTTGATCTCGTCGTGGTGAAATTTCTGAATCTTCATACTTAATTCCTTCATTAGTGGGCCATACTTTTGACCCAACTTCCTGAAATTTGGTTTTGCCTTTTTTACCAGGATACCGGATGTGTCATCTATATATTCTATTTCCTTAACATTAACCTCCCACTTGATTAGATTCTCAACAGATTGGATCTGATGCCGGGTTTTCTCCCTAAGGATTGGAATCAGCACTTTAGTCAAAGGCTGTCGTACTTTAATTTTATGTTTCTTACGTAAACTGTGTACCAATGAACTTATGTCCTGTGCCAGATGCATTTTGTCTTCTAAATCCTGGTCCACTTTGTTTTCGTCAGCAACCGGGAAATTACTCAAATGCACAGATTCATGAACTTCTTTTCCACTCACTGAGTTCAAGTCACGATACAAATGGTCAGAATAGAAAGGAGCCACAGACGCAGAAAGTTTGGCAATTACCTTGAGACAATTATAGAGTGTTTGGTACGCCGCTATTTTATCCAGACTGTCGGTTGAATCCAAAGCTGAGGGATTCCAAAAACGTTTGCGATTCAATCGCACATACCAGTTGCTTAAGTCTGCTACTACAAATTCCTGGATAGCACGAGTAGCTTTAGTAGGTTCATAATCCTCATAAGCCTGGTCCACTACTTTTATCAGGCTGTTTAATCTTGAAGTTATCCATCGGTCACTTTCCTTTAGATATTGCCAATCGACCTCATCCTGAAGAAATTTGAAGTCGTCGATATTGGCATACAATGCAAAGAAAGCATAGGTGTTTTGTAAGGTTCCGAAAAATCTCCTCTGTACTTCCTGGATGTTTCAAATTGTCCCACGGATTGGCATTGCTGATCATGTACCAACGAGTTGCATCTGCCCCATACTGGTCAATGGTTTTAAATGGGTCTACGGTATTACTCAACCGTTTTGACATTTTGTTGCCATTTTTATCCAACACCAGTCCATTGGCAATCACATTTTTAAATGCTACTGAATCAAATAGCATACCGGCAATGGTATGCAGGGTGAAGAACCAACCACGTGTTTGATCAATACCTTCAGCGATGTAATCAGCCGGAAATGCAGCATCGAATTGTTCCTTATTTTCGAATGGAAAGTGCCACTGAGCATAGGGCATAGCTCCAGAGTCAAACCAAACATCAATTAAATCTGGCTCGCGAAACATTCTATTCCCTTGTGCGCTTACTAGTATCACGTCGTCAACATAAGGACGGTGCAGATCAAAATCATCAGGTAAGGGCTCGGACATATAGCCCTTTGCCACGGATTCCTCAACCGCTTGTTTTAGTTCCGAAAATGAACCAATGCAACATTCTTCAGCACCATCTTCGGTTCTCCAAATGGGTAAGGGTGTACCCCAAAATCTTGATCGACTGAGATTCCAGTCAACCAGGTTCTTCAACCAATTTCCAAACCTGCCACTGCCGGTTGATGCCGGTTTCCAGTTTACTTGTTGATTTAGACTTACCAATTGTTCCTTATATGCAGTAGTCTTGATAAACCAGCTATCCAATGGATAGTATAGTACAGGTTTATCTGTCCGCCAGCAATGAGGGTAGGAATGCTCGTACTTTTCAACCTTAAAAGCCTTGTTTTGTTCCTTTAACTTTATGGAAATGAGAACATCTGTGGACTTATAGTTGGGATCACTTTCGTCACGGTTATCATAATTCTTAACGTACATACCAGCGAAATCTGTGATCTCCGGTACAAATTTCCCTTTCTTATCCACGATAGGCATCTCTTTACCTTCGCTGTCTTCTACGGTTACACCGGGAATCCCATATTGTACGCAGATCCGGTAATCATCAGAACCAAAGGTTTTGGAGATATGAACAATGCCTGTTCCCTCTTCAGTGGTCACAAAATCACCAGCTACTACCGTAAAGGCTGGTTTAACCAGGGGCACATAAGGCATCAGTTGTTGGTAATCGATCCCTACCAGGTCTTTCCCGGGAAATTCACGAAGAATTTCATAGGGTATTTGTTTATCCCCCGGTTTATAGTCTTCAATACTGCTTTCAGTTTCCTTAAAATAGAGTGAAACCAAATCTTTTGCCATTACCACTTGTGTGCGCTTGTGGGTATAGGCATTAAAAGTATCAATAAGAACGTAACTAATCTTGTTTCCAATAGCCAGTGCACTATTTGCCGGGAGCGTCCAGGGAGTGGTGGTCCATGCCAAAATAAAAACGGGAATGTCCTGGTATGATTCAAACAGAAATTCTGATTTCGCCGTTTTTACTACCTCAAACTGTGCTACAATTGAAGTATCCTTTACCATGCGATAACAGCCTGGTTGATTCAACTCATGAGAGCTTAAGCCGGTTCCTGCAGCGGGTGAAAAGGGTTGAATAGTATAACCTTTGTATAATAGACCCTTGTCATAAAACCTCTTTATTAAGTGCCATACGGATTCAATGTAGGGCTGTTCAAATGTCATATAGGGGTTATCCAAGTCAACCCAGTATCCCATTTGCTCAGTTAGCAAATCCCAGTCTTGCTTATACTTCATCACTGCTTCCCTACATTTCTGGTTGTAGTCTGCTACACTGATCTTTTTCCCGATATCATCTTTAGTAATTCCCAGTTCTTTTTCTACCTGCAACTCCACCGGTAAACCGTGGGTATCCCATCCACCCTTTCTTTTGACCTGATAGCCCTTCATGGTCTTGTATCGACAAAAGATGTCTTTGACTGTGCGGGCCATTACATGGTGAATCCCTGGGGTGCCATTGGCACTTGGCGGGCCCTCATAAAAAGTAAAAACCTTTGCCCCTTCTCTCTCTTCCACCGACCGTTCAAACACCCGCTTTTTTTTCCAAAAAGTCAGTATCTCCTTGCCAATTTGGCCTAAGTCAATGTATTTATATTCAGTATATTTTATTGATTCCACACCCTAAGTCTCAAGTTTTATTCTCTTTTTTTCCCCGGCCTGTTAGGTTAACTAGTTTAATAAGGTCTCGATCGATTTCTTCGTCATTCTCTTCATCATACAATTCGTCATTCACCTCAATTAACGGATGCCTGTTTTTCGACCTTTTCCCACTATCAAATATTAACAACAATGCTGGTAAAAGAATCAGATTAGTGAACATGGCAACAATCAAAGTAGCACTTGCCAATACCCCTAAGGCCACTGTTCCACCAAATTCAGAACCGGCAAAGATAACGAATCCGGCAAACAAAACGATGGAGGTGTAGATCATGCTTGGTCCGGTTTCTCTGATACTTTTGCTTATAGCAATGGGCACGAAAAAATTATTGCCAAACAATTCCTGACGATATTTAGCCAGGAAATGTATGCTGTCATCTACAGATATCCCAAAAGCTATACTGAAAATTAAGGCAGTGCTTGGTTTAAGAGGTATATTAAAGTATCCCATTACTCCAGCAGTAATTATCAAGGGTAGCATGTTTGGAATTAATGAAATTAGAATCATTTTGACATTGGCAAAAAGCATCGCCATGATCATTGAAATAATTGCAAATGCCAATATTAAACTGATCCTGAGGTTCTCTACCAAAAATTGATTGCCTTTGATAAAAAGCAGGGTGGTACCGGTAAATGTGGCTTTAACATCCGAATC
>QIMC01000120.1 GCA_003232185.1 Flammeovirgaceae bacterium
ATTCGGAATGATTTGGGGAATATAGAATCCGGGGTAACCGTAACCTTATATGGCAGTAAGGAAGATTTCCAAAAGGAGGAAAACTTCATCCAGCAAGGTCAAACCAACGAAAAAGGAGTAGTGAGCTTTAAAGGATTACAGGCAAAAGCCTATTTTGTTACAGCTGTAAAAGGCGATATGAACAATTTTGGAGCTGGAGTACAAACAGGCACCCTGGATGCAAAGAAAACCAACAAGGTAACCATCATTATAGAATAGCAAAAAAAACCCCGTAGAGCCAACTACAGGGTTTCGTAACATTAAACACTAAACTTAAAAACCACTAATTATTAATCAACCAAACTATTCTATTGAATAAACTAATTAATTACTATACCCAAATGTAATTCACCCAGTCCAGAACAAAAATCCAACTTTTGCCAATATCTTATTCATGTAATTTTTTTTAATAAAATTACATTTAGATTTTCATATAGTGTCCCCTGACAGAGTTCCGGGGCCTTTTCGTGAAACATGACATTTTTCCCTAAATTTGCCTCTTAAACCCGGATTATGCATTAGACTTCGTAGTGAGAGCCTTAAATGGCTTTAAGATAGGCACTCGCACAAAATTTTGCATCGGAAGCATAGCACCGCTATGGTGAGTAGGAAAATTCGAGCAAGCGCCTAGATTGCCCCAACGGGACGCTTTTGGCGTAGTCAGTTAAGGCTCGGAATAGATTTCTAGTGCATAATCCGGGTTAAAACGCTGAAAATGGCTCTGATTGGTACAGACATAAATCGTGCTTGCTTAGAACTGAATCAAGGCAATCTGGTGGGCATTCCTACTGAGACTGTATATGGCCTCGCAGGAAATGCATTGGATGCTAAAGTGGTGGCAAAGATATTTTCAGTTAAGAAAAGGCCTGCGTTTGATCCCTTGATTATTCACATCCCTTCATTCCAATATCTTGATACGGTTGTTAGTAAGGTTCCGGAACAGGCTAAACTACTAGCAAACTCTTTTTGGCCGGGACCGCTTACTCTGGTACTTCCCAGCAAAGACATTGTGCCTGACCTGACCAACAGCGGCTTATCCACGGTTGCCGTCCGGGTTCCTAATCACCCGCTCGCATTAGCATTACTTGATCGTTTGGATTACCCACTTGCCAGTCCCAGTGCCAATCCTTTTGGATACATAAGTCCAACCACCGCCCAACATGTTGAACAACAGCTTGGAGGTGACATCCCGTATATTCTGGATGGTGGTGCTTGTACCATCGGCATAGAGTCCACCATCATTGGCTTTGAAGGGGAGCACCCGGTAATTTATCGACCCGGAGGCGTGTCCATAGAAGCCCTTCAGGAATTGATTGGCAAGACTGGTTTTAAACCCCACGCCTCAAAAGTAGTAGCACCGGGAATGTTGAACAATCACTATTCGCCCCGAAAAAACTTGCTCTTAGGTAATATCCCGGAGTTAATAGCAGCCTATGGTCCTGAAAAAGCCGGTGTTTTATCCTTTAAGGATCATTACCAAAAAATTGATGAAAGCGTTCAGTTTCAATTGTCGGAGAAAGGTGACCTGACAGAAGCTGCCCAGAATTTATTTGGGTGCTTAAGAAAATTGGATGCCATGTCCATAACTCATATTTTTGCCGAACTGGTGCCCAATCACGGGCTGGGGTTGGCCATTAATGACCGCCTGCAACGAGCTGCCAGTTGAACCGTAAACACTACCAAATTATATAATGAATACAGTAGCTGATTTTAATTTTAACCATAAGAAAGCCCTGATTAGGGTTGATTTCAATGTCCCACTAAATGATCGCTTTGAAATCACTGATGATACCCGGATCCGGGCGGCATTGCCCACCATACAAAAGATTCTAAAAGATAATGGGTCCGTCATCCTGATGTCTCATTTGGGAAGACCCAAAAACGGACCGGAGGAAAAGTTTTCGTTGAAACATCTGGTCCCACACTTATCCAGGCAATTATCTATCCAAGTGAAATTTGCAGACGATTGTATTGGTTCACAAGCGGTGGAGCTTGCATCGGGATTGCAGCCTGGAGAGGTGTTGTTGTTGGAGAACCTCAGATATTATCCTCAGGAAACCAAGGGTGATCGGGAGTTCGCAAAAGCACTGTCCGGACTGGGAGATGTTTATGTCAACGATGCCTTCGGAACTGCCCATCGGGCACATGCCAGTACCGCAATAATTGCATCGTTCTTTAAGGAAAAAGTAGCCGGATATGTAATGGAAGCTGAATTAGATAATGCCTCTAAGGTGTTACAGGATGGCGAAAAGCCCCTGACTGCCATCATGGGTGGTGCTAAAATCTCCGATAAGATCCTGGTGATTGAACAATTACTGGACAAAGTGGACAGTCTCATTGTTGGTGGTGGTATGTCTTACACCTTCTTCAAAGCTTTAGGTGGTCAGATTGGCAATTCCTTAGTTGAGGAAGATAAGCTGGAATTGGCACGCCATATAATTAAAAAAGCCAAGGCCAAAGGAGTTGATTTACTGCTTCCTAAAGATTCGGTGATTGCAGACTCGTTCTCAAACGAAGCCAATCAACAAATTGTCGACAACTACGCCATTCCAGAAGGTTGGATGGGACTGGATATAGGACCCGAGGCCCGGGTGGTTTTTGGGAATGTCATTAAAGACAGCCGTACCATACTATGGAATGGTCCCATGGGTGTTTTTGAATTTCCAAACTTTGCACACGGTACCATTAGCATTGCTGAATCAGTAGTAGCGGCTACCAACAAGGGTGCCTATTCCCTTATTGGTGGTGGAGATTCGGCGGCAGCTGTAAACTCTCTGGGCTTTGGGGATCAGGTAAGTTATGTATCCACCGGTGGAGGAGCGTTACTAGAATATATGGAAGGAAATTAAGATACGCCATACCCTTCTTGCCAGGTATCTTCCATCTTGGGATACTGACTACGACAAGCAAGGTATTGGTTCATCATATGCCGCATGGTAGGGCTTAATGTATCCAGATATTCTGTAGTCAATAGATCTCCATCCAGCAGATAAAAATGCCAGGTAGGAGGTTTAGTAGCACTGTGGTAACCCATGTGCAGGGTTCTTCTTGGTGCGGTAGCATCTTCCGAATGCCCGCGATGGATCAGGTTATTATTATAGAAAACCGCTTGTCCGGCTTTGAGGCTAAGCATTTCTGAATCCACAGGAGCATAATGCCTGGTCCCTGCAAAAACCTCATTTTCATCCTGGCTATTGACCCGGTGGTGGCTTCCGGGAATAATCTCCAGGGCATCCTCCTGCACTAATGGCAAATTGATCTGTACACTGTTATGGAATCGGTTAGCGGAAAATAATCGATCCTCTATTTCCTGCTCAGGTATTTGTATCACGTCCCGGTGCCATCCCAGTTTGTATGTCACCCCGGGATTAAAGGCAAGGATAGAAGCATTATTGATGATCAGATCTTTACCAATAAGTTCCTCTACAATGCGCAACACTTTAGGTTGATGGAATGCATGGTGAATGGATTCTGTCCCTGGTTTAGTTAGCAAATGAAAATAGTATTGCCGATTCTCCTTGCCAAAGTCACTTATTTCGTCCCCTAAATGTTGTAACGAGGCGGTGTGGGTTTCTTTATCCGATGTCCGTTTGCTTTCGCTCAACAATCCTTCCATAATTATTCGGAAATCATTGACTTCCGATTCATCAAAAACGGGTACAATTATGTACCCGTCTTTGATGAATTGTTCTCTTAAACCCGGATTATGCATTAGACTTCGTAGTGAGCACCTTAAATGGCTGTAATATAGGCACTCGCACAGGTTTTTGCAACAGAAACATAGCACCGATATGGTGAGTAGGATTCCGATAGCTATCGGAAGAGCAAGCGCCTAGATTGCCCCAACGGGACGCCTTTGGCGTAGTCAGTTAGGGCTCGGA
>QIMC01000329.1 GCA_003232185.1 Flammeovirgaceae bacterium
CTCGCAGCTCAGTACCTTCAAGACCATGTAGTGCATTTCTATCATTTACACGCACTTGACTGGGTAGATGTTACCAGGGTTTTAGATGCTGATCCGAAAGCAACTTCCACCCTTGCCCAAAGTATTTCCAAATGGCCAAATAGTTCGCCTGGATATTTTGCAGATGTTAAGACGAGAATCAAAAAGTTTGTCAATAGCGGTCAGCTGGGAATTTTTGCTAACGGATATTGGGGACACCCTGCAATGAAACTACCACCTGAAGTAAATTTACTGGCAGTGGCCCATTATCTTGAAGCGCTTGACTGGCAAAAAGAAATTGTAAAAGTTCATACTATACTCGGTGGGAAAAATCCACATCCGCATTTCGAAGTAGGAGGTATGGGAAGTACCATTAACCTTAATGATGCAGGAGCCAGTTTGAATACGGATACATTAGATTATATAAGTAAATTATTAAAAGGAGCGCATAAATTTGTAAACGAAGTTTATGTACCCGATCTGCTGGCCATTGCTTCGTTTTATAAAAATTGGGGGACCATAGGGGTCTCCAAATTCCGCAATTATCTTGTTTATGGTGATTTCCCTACGGGTGGTTATAATAATAAGGCAAGTTTTAAAATGCCTTCGGGGGTTATTTTAAATGGTGATTTAAGCACCGTCCATCCGGTTGATTTAGAAAATACTGAAGAAATTAAGGAGTTTGTAAACAACTCATGGTACGATTATTCGGTTGGAGATGATAAAGGGCTGTCTCCGTTTAACGGGGAAACAAATATTCATTATACAGGACCTAAACCACCATATGACTATTTGGATATTGATAAGAAATACAGTTTTGTAAAAACGCCAAGATGGAACGGAAAGCCCATGGAAGTCGGGCCTTTGGCAAGAGTGTTAGTCGGATATGCAAAAGGTGTTCCCGAATATAAAGAAGTCGTTAATTATGCACTTAAGAAATTAGATATTCCTGCCGGCGCTTTGTTCTCTACTTTGGGAAGAACGGCAGCACGGGCATTAGAAACCAAATTAATAGCTGATTGGAGTCTTGAGTTTTACGATCAATTGATTAGAAACATTAAGAACGGAGATACTCAAATGGCAAACATGAAAAAATGGGAGCCTTCATCCTGGCCAAATGAAGCCAAAGGTGTCGGCTATCTCGAAGCGCCACGGGGTAGTTTAGGGCACTGGATTACTATTAAAGACCAAAAAACAGCCAGCTATCAAATGGTTGTTCCAACTACATGGAATGCGTCGCCGAGAGATCCGGAAGGACAGAGGTCTGCTTATGAATCAGCATTAATCGGAACTCCGGTTGCCGTGCCCGATAGTCCGTTAGAGATTTTGAGAACCATCCACTCCTTTGATCCGTGTTTGGCCTGTGCTGTTCATTTATATGACGAACAGGGAAAACATATCAGCCAAATTCAAATCGGAGGTGCTTGCAGTATCTGATATTACAATCATTTAAATTAATAAAAAATGGCAACGTTAACTTATAATTTCAAAAGAGTGTATGTCTGGGAAATTCCTGTCAGGATTTTTCACTGGATTACGGTTTTGTCTATTACGATTCTCATAATTACAGGATTTATCATTGCAGATCCTCCCGCAATAAATGCTAATGTAGAGGCTGTCAATTCCTATTGGTTTGGTTATGTAAGGGCCATTCACATGATTACGGCTTATATATTAATATCTGTTGTAATAGTCAGGGTATATTGGGCGTTTGCAGGGAATCAGTTTGCAAATTGGAGGAACTATATCCCCTATACCAAAAAGGGTATCAAAAACATACTGTATGTCTTAAAGGTTGACATCTTCCTAATGCGGGATAAAGAACATAAATTATCCAATATTAGTATCGGTCATAATTATGTTGCTTCTTTTTCCTATTTTATTATGTTTTTGATTTTTATTTTCCAGGCAATTTCCGGTTTAGCTTTGATGTCGGGTACTTCTGCCTGGTGGTTTCCAAAAATGTTTCATTGGATTATTCCCCTTTTAGGCGGAGAAATAGTGGTAAGATATTTTCATCATATTCTTATCTGGATTTTTCTCGCTTTTATTGTCATTCATGTTTACCTGGTATTTTATCATGATTATGTAGAGGCAAGAGGAGAAGCTTCTGCGATGATCAGCGGCTTCAAATTTATCAGATCCGAAAGAATAAAAGAGTCTGAAGAAGAAATTATCGATAAAACGAAAAAGCAAATGTGGGAAGGTGATAAAACCAAAGAAGATGGCTGACCGGGTGTTGGCAAATATTAAAGTTGTCCGTTTTCTTAATCAGGTTAAAACCTACTTGAAACGATTAAATGCGTTGGATGAATTAATCCGTGTGTTATTCTGATAAAATAGGATAGTATGATCTCAGATGATATAATGGAGTTGCAGAAACTGTTTTACCAAACCCACGATTATCTTGATAGTGAAAAAAAGGATAGAATTCTGGTTTTGGGGATCGGTAATTATTTAATGGGAGATGAAGGAATTGGCGTACATGCTATTCACGCACTGAGCAAAACAGAACTTCCCGGGAATGTTGATATTATAGATGGCGGAACAGGTAGTTTTGATTTAATGCCCATTCTGGCTCAATATCCTTTGGCAATTTTTATTGATGCCACTATGGATTCCAAATCACCGGGAACCGTTGATGTGATTTATCCCAAGTTTGCCAAAGATTTTCCAACCGTACTTAGCGCTCACGATGTCGGGCTGAAAGATATGATTGATGCACTGGAATTTAAAAACGAACTCCCTGATATTATACTTATTACCATATCAATAAAAGAAATGAATCCAATGACTATTGAATTAACAGACCCCATAAAAAAAAGTATTCCTAAGATAGTCGATAAAGTTTTAGATATC
>QIMC01000017.1 GCA_003232185.1 Flammeovirgaceae bacterium
TAGCACTACATAGCTGTCAATGAACTGAGATACTAAGGTTGATCCTGTGGCCCTTAACCATACTTTTTTTTCTCCGGTAATTTTTTTGATGCGGTGGAACACCAATACATCGATGATCTGACCTACTAAAAAAGCTACCAGCGACCCTATAATAATCCATAAACCCTGTCCGAAAATTTTCCTAAAAGCCAGATCCATGTCTGGAATGTTCTGATCTGGATCAGGGTTGAGCCCGCTTTGGAACTGCCACCAATCATTTGGGGACAGGTTGATGCCTATAAGGATCATTAGAAAAGCATACAAGATCAGGCCAACTGCCAAATTGGACAACAAGCGAACTCCTTTTTTACCGTAGTACTCGTTGATGATATCAGTCATTACGAATACAACCGGCCATAACATCACGCCGGCGGTAAGGTTAAACCCCAAGCCTCCAACTCCAAATAACTTGAGATCTATAGGGAGCAGTCCAAGGGTCTTCTCTAAAGAAAAGATCTTTATTCCGATGAATTCAGCAATCAGGGTGTTGGCAATAAAAAAACCTCCCAATATTAGAAATAACCGGTGCTTCTTTTCCATGTATTTAATATTCAATGCTCACTCGTTGACCCTCTACTGCAAGATGTGAATTTGGAAAAACCTCGGCAGCCTCAGATAGCAAAGGATCCAAATCTTTATAACGGATTGAAAAATGCCCAAGAATGAGTTTTTTAACCTGGGCTTTTGATGCTATAGAAGCTGCCTGATGAGCAGTGGAGTGAAAGGTATCGTAAGCCCGTTGTTTGTGATCGTTCAAAAAGGTAGACTCGTGATATAACAGATCTACAGATTTTATAAAGGGAAGAATACTTTCATTATAACGAGTGTCGGAACAATATGCATATGTTCTGGTTTTCCGAGGCGATTCAGTGTAGTCACTAACAGCCAATTTAACTTTCCCATTTTGCCCCATGACATCATGTCCACTTTTTAAGCTGCTAATTTCTTCGGAGGTCAAAAGCTTGAGGTTATTGGTTTTCTTGAGTTTGAGGTATTTGATTTTTTCTCGGAATAGGAACCCAGTACAGGGAATCCTGTGATCCAATGGTATGGAAGATACATTGACATGTTCATTATCAACTAAAACCTCTGAGTTAATTGGGTCCAGGCTTGTGAAGTGTACTTTATAGCCCAAAACCGTCTCGGTATACTTCATGTGCAGTGTAATGATGTCATTTAGGCCCGAAGGTCCGAAAATGTACAAATCATCGGTCCTGTTTCTCAGATGTAATGTTGACAACAGGCCCACCAGTCCCAGAAAATGATCACCATGTAGATGGCTAATAAAAATGTGGTTGAGCCGATTGAGCTTCAATCTATAACGGCTGATCTGCATTTGTGTTCCTTCTCCACAATCAATTAGGAAAGTTTGATTTTCAACGCGAAGAAGCTGTGCAGATTGGTGTCTGCTGTGTGCAGGTGCGGCGGAATTGGAACCGAGTATTGTTAATTCAAAAGACAATTAGTTACCGTTTTCATCCTCCTTCATGTCGCTTTCAATTTCATGCATAAATACAGCATCTCTAGCCTCCTCAACCGTAGCTAAAATATTCAAGATAGAATCAAGTTGAGATATCTTTATCAATTTTATTACGTGGTCAGAAATTGTGGTCAGAACCAAAATTCCACCTTCATCGTTGGTGATTCTGTTTCCTACCAGTAAGGCACTAAGCCCGGATGAGTCGATGTATTTTACCTCTTTCAGGTCTAGAATAATGTTTCTGGTCCCTTCGGTGTGCAGACCGACAAAGTCTGACTTTAATTGTGGAGCAAGGGTAGAATCCAGTTTTTCTTCATGGAGGTTTATTAAGGTAAATTGCTCTTGCTTGTCAATTGTATATTTCATTCCTTCAATTTTAGGATCTAAATAATAGTAGCATCTTGAAACCATCCAAGAATACTGTGTTCAATTTTTTCTATTGCAACAGGGCTTTGGAGAACTACAAACGGCTCACCCATAAGTTTGTTGTATAATTCAATATACCGTTCTGAAATGGATTTTACAACCGCATCAGTCATTTGCGGCATGGTCTGACCCGGTAGGCCCTGGAAGTTATTTTGCATTAACCATTCCCTGACGAATTCCTTGGAAAGCTGTTTTTGAGGCTCCTCTTTTATTTGTCGTTCCTCATAACCTTTGGCGTAAAAAAACCTTGAAGAATCCGGAGTGTGTATTTCATCAATTAACAACAGCTGATCCCCTGAGGTGCCAAATTCGTATTTGGTATCGACTAAAATAAGTCCTTGGGCTGCCGCCATGGCAGTACCCCGGGAGAAAAGATCGTGTGTATATTGTTCCATCATCAGGTACTGTGGTTCAGGAACCAGTTCCTGGGCCAATATTTCTGCTTTGGAGATGTCCTGATCATGCCCTGAGGCAGCTTTTGTAGATGGAGTAATGATAGGTTGCGGAAGGCGGTCATTTTCTTTGAGTCCATTGGGAAGCGGCACTCCGCAGATCCTGCGTTTGCCATTCCTGTATTCCCTCCATGCATGACCTGATAGATAGCCTCTTATCACCATTTCGATGGGGAAAGGCTTACACCTTCTTCCAATGGTTACCTGAGGGTGGGGGGTATCCAACAGCCAGTTAGGTACTATATCACTGGTAGCCCTCAGAAAGTTGCTGGCGATACGATTTAATATTTGTCCTTTAAACGGAATAGGTTCCGGAAGCACCACATCAAAAGCTGAAATTCTGTCACTAACCACGATCGCGATTACTTCAGGAAAAAGATAAACATCTCTAACCTTACCCCTATAAAATCCATCTTGTTGTGGAAATGTGAAATGAGTTTCTTTTATGGCCTTGGTCATTCGAACCAAATTTA
>QIMC01000428.1 GCA_003232185.1 Flammeovirgaceae bacterium
ATTAAGGACAATGGCCCTAAATCCTCAGGAGTGAGGGAACAAGGATAATTAACTTGTAGATAGTCTAATGTGTAGGCTTCAGTTAGTTGGGATATTAACTCGTGATTGGCATTTTCAAGCTCTCCTATTAGTTTTACTCCAGAGACCCAACCTGTTATGGCATGAAAATTTTCAGGGGATACGTATGATTTAGAGGAATGATCCAGATTAAAACCCATTAAATCAACTCCCATGCCGGCAGCATACCGAGCTACACTAAGATTATTTACAGAACTAATTTTTACCGGAGAACGTAGTGCCATATAATTTCTATGATGGATTATGCAATCCGGATATAATAAATGAGAATTAGTGTTTGAAGTGCAAACTTATGACTTTTTACCTTTCAAAGATTTATCTTTGTAGTAAGAATTCCTGAAATACAACCTGGCACCAAACACACCGGTTGAATTTGGTGGATTTGAATCCGCTTTAATGACATGATAAGTGAACGCATGCAGCATGTTTTATAAGAAAAAGCCACGCAACAATGAGTAAGCATGGAAGGGTATTGGTTGCAATGAGTGGGGGTATAGACAGTTCATTGGCAGCGGTGATGCTTCACGAACAAGGCTATGAAGTTATTGGTATGACCATGAAAACCTGGGATTATGCCAGTTCCGGTGCATCCAAGAAAGAAACTGGTTGTTGTAGTCTGGATTCCATAAATGATGCCAGAAATATAGCGGTAAATTTGGGGTTTCCACATTATATACTGGATATCAGAGAGGAATTCGGTGATTATGTGATCGATCACTTTACTTCTGAATATTTAAATGGACGCACTCCAAATCCCTGTGTATTGTGCAATACCCATATAAAATGGGATGCATTGTTGCGTAGAGCGGATAAACTGGACTGTGAGTTTATGGCTACCGGACACTATGCCAATATCAGGCACGAAAATGATCGGTACATTATATCTAAAGGAAAAGACGAATTTAAGGATCAATCTTATGCGCTCTGGGGTATTTCACAGAAAAACTTAAGTCGTACCCAATATCCACTAGGCGCATATACCAAACCTGAAATCAGGGAAATGGCCTCGGAACGGGGTTTCATTGAATTGCTTAACAAACCTGAGTCCTATGAGATTTGCTTTGTGCCGGATAACGACTATAGAGGATTTCTAAAAAGAAGAGTTTCATCTCTTGAAGAGCAAGTAAAAGGAGGGGAATTTGTAATGGATGATGGCACAGTTGTCGGTGAGCATGAAGGCTTTCCATTTTATACAGTTGGTCAACGAAAAGGTTTAGGTATTGCTTTAGGTTATCCAGTATATGTAATTGAAATTCAAAAAGATAAAAATAGAATAATTTTGGGAACATTTGATGAGTTATCTCGAAACGGCATGTACGTTCATAAATTGAATATGATAAAGTATGTAGACCTTGGAGATCAACGATATGATGCAGTAACCAAAGTGAGATACAACGATTCGGGAACTGCTTCCGTTATAGAACAAGTAGGAGATACTATGAAAGTATATTTCGGAAAAGGTGTTCATGCCATTGCTCCCGGACAAGCAGCGGTATTTTATCAGGGTGATGATGTAATTGGTGGTGGTTGGATTGCTTCTAGTTTCAACCAAAACAATTGATGAAAATGCGCAATTATTTTGTTTGCGCTCTAGCCTGGATATTAATTAGTTGTTCAGATACAAAACTACCTGAACCCAATCAGATAGGCTTTAGCTATTTCCCCCTGGAGATAGGCGATTTCCGTAGCTATCAGGTTAGTAAAATTACCTATTCATTGTTTGCAGCTACAGATACTTCCAATTATCAGTTAAAGCAACTGGTGGTAGACACTTTTTCTACCTTAAACCAGATCAACTATGTTTTGCACCGGTTCAGCCGGGAAAAAAGTAGCGACAGCTGGCAACTGGACTCGGTGTGGACCACCCGCAGAACCCAGAACCATGCAATTGTAGTGGAAAATAACATCCCATTTGTCAAAATGGTGTTTCCCGTCAGACAAGATAAAATTTGGGATGGCAATCTTTTTAATGCATTGCCTATTGATGAATATCAGGTGACTGAAATCGGAGGAACGTTGGAAACACCTGCCGGTACGTTTGTAGATAATTTAACAATTTTCGAGAATTATGACCCTGATACCCTGATTTTTCAGGACATCCGCCAGTCGGTATATGCCTCAAATATTGGGCTAGTGTATAAATACTCCAACATATTGGATTTTTGCAATACAACTCCAGGTTGCCTGGGCACTTTGGAGTTCGGCACAAAATTTGAACAGGTTTTAATCGATTATGGGGAGGAGTAAACTACTGTTGATTTCAATTTTGGGTTTTTTCCTGAGCGTATTTAAACTCAACGCCCAGGACCACCGCTTCATGGTCTTTTTTCAGGACAAAAGCAGTAGTTTTAGTATTGATAACCCTTTAGAGTTTCTATCCACCAGAGCCATTGAGCGTAGGTTTAAGCAGAATATATCCATTACAGAACAAGACCTGCCCATCAACCAGGATTATCTAACTACTCTTGAAGATCAAGGAGCCAAGGTATGGTTTAGCACCAAATGGTTAAATGGAGTGCTTATCCAAACAGATTCTTCAAAACTTGCCGATCTCAGATCACTTTCTTTCGTATCATCCATCGAGTATGTGGCACCGGGTCCACTCAAACCAAGAATTGAATCGGATCTTGTTAAAAAAAACCAGCCATTGGTTAAGGGAAGGACACAATCTACGGAAATTCAAAATATGCTATTGGGTATAGATGCAATGCATCAGGAGGGAATTACCGGCAAGAATATGTTAATTGCTGTCTTTGACGGAGGGTTTATAGGAGTAGATAACACCC
>QIMC01000324.1 GCA_003232185.1 Flammeovirgaceae bacterium
TCTTTGAAGTCAGGGAAAAAAATCGGAAACAGGTTTTGTATCCTCCCCATGGAAGGATGGGATGCTACTTCTGATGGACTACCTTCCGAATTAACCAAAAGGCGATGGCATAATTTTGCTATTAGCGGAGCTAAATTGCTTTGGGGCTGCGAGGCTGTCGCCGTTCGTCCTGAAGGGAGGGCCAACCCAAATCAGTTGATGATCAATCGAAAGAACCTGGACTCTTTTAAACAATTATACCAGGATATAATTGAGCAACACCAGCAACGATTTGGTGATACATCAGATTTGGAAATCGGCCTGCAACTCACCCATTCTGGGCGTTTTGCTCGTCCAACCAAGGGAAAGCCGGGTCAACCAATAATTCTCTACAGGCATTCAGTTTTGGATGAAAAACTGGGACTATCCGATGACTACCCGTTGATGTCAGATTCAGAAGTTGACCGGTTAATTGAAGATTTCATATTAGCTGCCCAAATGGCATCTGAAGCCGGTTTCGATTTTGTAGACATTAAGCATTGCCACGGATATTTGGGACACGAGTTTCTGAGTGCTTTTAATCGACCTGGAAAATACGGAGGAAGCCTGGAAAACCGTACCAGGTTTTTGAGATCAATCTCTGACGGTATAAAGTCCACTAGTAACATCCCCATAGGGGTGAGGTTAAGTGCTTTTGATTGGATTCCCTTTAAGCAGGGAGCAGATGGTGTTGGACAGCCTTATCGCTCCAGCGGCTTATATACTGATGGGTTTGGTTGTGGTGAATCCGGACAGGAAGAGAATCTGAAGGAAGTGTTTGAGCTATTTGATATTTTCAAAACACTGGGAATTGAAATGGTATGCGTCACCGGAGGCAGTCCGTATTATGTACCCCATATCCAAAGACCCGCATTGTTCCCACCATCTGATGGGTATTTGCCACCTGAAGACCCTTTGGTGGGTGTTGCCAGGCAAATTAATATTACCGGTGAGATTAAGAAACAATATCCCGATATAAAGATTGTTGGATCGGCATATTCTTATCTTCAGGAATGGCTGCCACAAGTTGCTGAAGCAGTAGTTGATCAGGGAATGGTTGACTTTGTCGGCCTGGGTCGGATGGTTCTAAGCTATCCCGACATGCCTGCAGACATTCTTGAAGGGAATGGATTGAAAAGGGCAAAGATCTGTAGAACATTTTCTGATTGTACCACAGCACCACGAAAGGGAATGATCTCCGGGTGCTTCCCACTAGATCCATATTATAAGGATATGCCTGAAGCTGGGATATTAAAAGAAATTAAACAGAAGCTCGAGTCATGAGTAAGAACGCATTGATTACTGGGGGTACCAGGGGCATTGGACTTGGGATTGCCAAAGAAATGGCCAGGGAAGGCTTCAATCTTGCACTCAATGGCGTAAGGGAAGAAGCATACATCAGCGAAGTATCGGAATTGAGGGCATTTGGGGTGGATGTGATTTATTGCCAGGCGGATATTTCGAAGGAAAAGGATCGTTCGAGTCTGGTATCTAAAGTGTTTGGTCACTTTGGACAACTTCATGTGCTTATTAATAATGCAGGTGTGGCACCGGCGGATCGAAAGGATTTATTAGTCACCACAGAGGAGAGCTATGATCGGGTGATGAATATTAATTTAAAGGGACCGTTCTTCCTTACCCAGGAAATTGCCAATCACATGGTGGAGTGCCGGAAAGCCAATACAAAATTTTCCGGATGTATAATTAATATTGGCTCTGTATCAGCCACCCTGGTTTCAATCCAGCGGGGAGAATATTGTGTTTCTAAAGCTGGTATGAGTATGATGACACAGCTCTTTGCGGTTCGTATGGGTGAATTTGGTGTTCCTGTCTATGAAGTTCGGCCGGGAGTAATCGAGACGGATATGACCGCTGGGGTAATCAATAAATACCAGGAGCTGAGAGATCAAGGATTGTTTGTTGAGCAAAGGCTGGGAGTGCCAGGCGATATAGGCAAGGTGGTCGCAGGACTGGCAAACAATGCTTTTCCATATAGTACAGGTAATGTAATAGTGGTCGATGGCGGCCTGACTATTCCAAGATTATAACTAATCAAAATTTTAACTAATAACCACGAAAATGAAAATCAAAAAGATCTGGTGGACTGATGCCATATTCATAATAATGACCTTGGCCAGTTTTACCTGCGTGTTAATACCAGCAGGTGAACTCAACCCGAAACTTGCTGGTATTCCATATTCCGTTTGGGTAGGGCTGGTTTATTGCATCCTATATGTACTATTGGCTTATATAGCCTCAAACCTACAGGAGGAGGGCCCCGATGATCACTAGCTTTATTATCGCCGGTTCTATTTACTTGACCATCCTTATATATCTGGCTCAAAGGTCGCGAGTAAAAGAAAAAACGACTTCCAACTATTTGATGGGAGGAGGAAACCTGGGCCTGGTACTTGGACTTTTTACTACTGCTGCCACTATATTTAGTGCATTTACGGTTATCGGCATGCCCGATTTTTTCCGTACTCATGGTATTGGAGCCTGGATCTTCCTGGCAGTTGCCGATGCCATGATGGTTTATGTACTTATAAGAGTAGGTGTAGTAGTACGTCGGAAAGCCCGATCCAGTGACTACAAAGGAATGGCTGGCTTACTAATGAATGCCTATGGGTATAAGTTCGCCGGCATTGTGGCATTCATTGGGGTGGTGACTTTCCTAATCCCATATATTTCAGTACAAATTCGCGGTGTCTCAATTTTTTTAAATGCGGCATTTCCCGATGCATTACCAGTCTGGGGTTGGGGTACACTGATTGTAGCTATTATGATCATATACAGTGAAGTAGGGGGGTTGCGGGCAATTATGTACAATGATACGCTTCAGGGAATTATTCTTTTTATAGTAATATGGGTCATTGGATGGAACTGCATGCGTGAATTCGGAAGTGTGTCGGCCATGTTTGCAAAGGTTGAAGCTACCAAAGCAGCCTTATTGTCTGTACCAGGCCCTAATGGCTTGTTTACCACCCAATTTTTTATTATTTCCGCCATTTCGATCGTATTACTTCCTTTTACACAGCCACAGATTTCTACTCGTGTGATCATTATGAAAAGTACCTCAGCACTTCGCAAGATGGCCATTGGGCTAGGAATATTCGCTACTTTGGTGATCCTCCCTACTATGTTCATGGGAATGTATGGAGCAGTACTTTATCCGGACAGCACCGTACAAGAATTTATAGGCCATGTATTGTTGTATGACCAGGCACCGGCCATTGCTGCCTTGGGATTGATCGGTTTGATAGCTGCCGCCATCTCAACTTCGGACTCGCAAATTTTTGCTTTGGGAACAGAATTGAGGTCACTATTAACCACTGATGATAAAAAAGCATTATTTATAACCAGGATATTTATTTTTGTAGTGGGCATAGTCGCGTTGTTATTCTCAATCCTCAGTTCTGAACATTTGGTATTGTTGGCTAGGACCAGTTTTGCCGGAACAGCCTTGTTAGGCCCATTGATCCTTGTGGGTATTCTCAGCAAAAAGAAACCGGGGCTTCTAATTCCAATTTGTACATTGGTGGCATTGGTGGTATTTGTTCTTTCAAACGCCGGAGTTCTTCCAGAAAGGTATGGGCCGATAGAAATTGAAATTTGCCTATTTGCTTTCCTATTGTTGGCTACAGGAATCGAGTTGTTAAGGCTCAACGCACAAAAGGAGGTTAGCTGAACTAAGTTGTGACAGATCCCAGGATCAAGCGGTACTTTGAGCGGATGGGTTCGATTTATTTTGGCCTGATCGCTTTGCCGTTGCTATTGTATCCAATAGTATATTTGCCCTTGAAAGATGGTTTTCTTCATACCTCTTTTCCAGGATCTTCTTTGGATGGTATTTTGTTTTGTGTGGTAGCAATGCTACTTTTTGTGTTGATTTTTGTTTCTCGACGCCTGTATAAAAGGAACCTGGGAAACATCAACAAAGATTGGACTTTTGAACAAAAACTTGCGGTTTACCAGCGAGCATCAGTAATATTCTACCTGGCTGGGTTTATTTCCAGCCTCTGCTCGGTTGGCCTGCTATATTTTACAGAGCATCAGCTATTTGTAGCTACTTATCCTATGCTTCTGATGCTGATTTCTCTTTACAGGCCCACCATTCAGAGATTGAAGCGGGAGCTTCCCCTGTCTGAAAAAGAGTTGACCATGTTCAAGAACAAG
>QIMC01000155.1 GCA_003232185.1 Flammeovirgaceae bacterium
GGTCAAAATTATGTTTAATTATTGAAATAACAAAATAAATTATTGTTTTATTTATATTTTCGAAGTGCTGAACCCAAGAATATTGTTATTACCTGACACAATATCATTTATAAATACGTCGTAGTTTTAAAGAATTATTTATACCTTTAATAAAAAGATTATATTTTATATTGAATATTTTATAATTTAGTTGTCTTTTGTCACTTAACCAAAACTGATCTTGAGAAAAATTGCCCAAAACATCTTCATGGCCATACTTTGCATAGAGCTGGTTTTATCCTGTGCCCCAGCAAAAAATCAAACCTATTTGTATAATGCAATTCCTTCAAGACCAGCACATGAGGAGGTATTAAAAGAGTATCGACTGCAACCTGGAGATGTATTGCGTATTGTGGTAGTGAGTTTAACAGACAGAGAATTTGATATATTTAAGGACGAATCCAGTCGTCAGAACAATGGTAACAGAGAGGATCCGATATTAAGTGGTTATTTAGTAGATAGCAACGGATATATTTCGTTACCGTTTGTAGGAGATATACTGGTTCAAAGATTAACGGTGCCCGAAGTTCGGGAAAAACTGGATCAGATTTTATCTGAATATTTAGAGAGCCCGGTGGCTAATGTCCGTCTAATCAGTTTTGATTACACGGTAATGGGGGAAGTAGAAAACCAAGGTAGATTTGAAACATTTGATAAAAAAGTAAATGTATTAGAGGCAGTAGGATCAGCTGGAGGACTTACCCAATTTGCAGATTTCAAAAGTGTTAAATTAATACGTACCGAAGATGGTGTTTCCACCATGCATTATTTAAATTTACTTGATGGCGATTTGCAAGGCTCTGATCTCTATTACATCAAACCAAATGATGTTATTATCGTTGATCAATTAAAAAACAAGAATTTTAGACTAAATTCTTCCAGAAATATTGCTCTAGTACTATCGGCCGTTACAGCCGCTCTCACAATAATATTAGCGGTAGATAACCTCAGCAACTAATAGGTGGTATAATGGAAGTAGTCACAACTTAAGGCTCTTGATAACATGCTCTTAAATAAAATTCAACCGCACCCTCAAAATGAAGATACATTTGATGTGAAGGCCCTAATCAATAAGGTATATGACCATTGGGTATGGTTTTTGGCTTGTTTGGTCATTGCCCTTATATTGGCATTTTTGGTAAACAGATCCACCACCCCGGTATATAATGTGTATACTTCTGCATTGGTGATTCAACCACAAGACAGGAACAATGCAATTTCGGAAGTATTGTATGGCCAAGATCTGTTTGGAGCTAGAGCCAACTTAGTAAATGAAACGTATTTGTTTAAATCTTTCAACCTGATTGAAAGAACCCTTAGGGAACTGGATCTAGGGGTGTCCTATTTCATTAGTGGTGGTATCCGAAACGTTGAATTGTATTTGAACAGCCCCATTAAACTGACCATTTTTGATGGATTGGATGGTGTTCCCTACAATAGACTGATTAGGGTCAATATTATTGATAATCAACACTTTAGTTTGGAGTTTGAGAAAGAAGGAATAATCAAACGATTGAAGAGAATATTACTCAATGACGAAGATGTTGACATTTTCGGTGATAGGCTTTTCAGTTTTGGAGAGGTTCTGCAGATAAATGGGTTTCGAATGCGTGTTGATTTTGACAGAACAAAGAATTTAGAGCATTTGAATAACATGGTGTTGGTTGAAATTTATCGATACCAGGATCTTATGGTGCAATATAGGAATGAAGTGGAAATAGCACCGCTGGCACCAGATGCCTCTATCCTCGAAATATCCATGAAGATAAATAATAAACAAAAAGGAGTGGATTACCTGAATACATTGGTTAACCGGTATATAGAAGGTGAATTGGAGAGGAAAAACAAAACAGCCTCCAAGACTATTTCCTTTATTAGGAACCAAATTTTAATGATGGGTGATTCCCTAAATACCGTAGAAAATAGATTGGAAGAATTCAAGAAGTCTAACGCTACCCTAACACTCAGCAGCAGAGGAAATAATTATTTGGAGTTGGGCCAGAGTTACGACCAATCAAGGAGTCAATTGAGACTTCAAAACCAATACCTATCGGATCTTGGAAATCATATCAGTCAGGACAACCTGGAGGAAATATATATACCTTCTTCCATTGGCCTAAGTGATCCTGGTTTGAATAGGTCCGTTCAAGAGCTGGTGGATCTACAAATAAAGGTAAAGTCTGTATCGAGGGGCAATCTGAATAATCCCATTGTATCTAGTTATCAACAACGTATTGAGTTACTAAAAGGCAGCGTGCTGGAAAATATCAGGAGTCTCACTTCGGCTAATAATTATGCCATTGGGGAAATCAATAACAAAATGAGTACACTAACAGCTACCCTCGAAAGTCTGCCAACTGCGGAAAAGGAATTCATTAATATTCAACGGAACTATAGTCTCAGCGAAGACCTTTACCTTTTCCTAATGCAAAAGAAAACAGAAGCGGGTATTGCTCTGGCTTCTAATGACATCGATTACCGGGTGATTAATGTAGCTCGTGCAGACTATAACCCGGTACGCCCCAAGCCGCTATTCAATTATGTTCTGGCTTTATTAAGTGGATTTCTTCTACCCATAGGATTTATTTTTGTAAAAGAATTTTTGAATAACAAAATTACCAGTAAAGATGAGCTACTCCGGATTAGCACCATTCCCTATTTGGGAATGGTTGCAAAAAACAAAGGCAAGGAAAAACTGATTTACAATGGTCAAGCCAGTATTGAGGTTGGTGAATCATTTCGAACCATTCGTTCCAATTTGAGATACATGCTGGGAATTGATGATGATAAAAAAGGGAAAAGCTTTTTACTGACTTCCTC
>QIMC01000285.1 GCA_003232185.1 Flammeovirgaceae bacterium
CCATAGTAATGTTATTTGTCGCATTGTTGGTAAATAATATGTCGACGAACCCCAAGAGGCATTACCCGGTATATTGGTTGTAGGTTACCTAACAGACCGGAGTTCTAATAGTTCTAATAGTCCAATATCTAATAGGGGTCGGACCAAGCTAAGTGTTGGGTATTCAATAAGAAAGCCTCAAAAAAGGGGGGGCTGATTTTAACCTTGGAAGGCTCTTTTTGATGGTAAAAAGGGCCTTCTAAGAGGAGGAAAGATATTATTTTAGAATTATGACACGTGCTAATAGACATTGTATCCCAAACTGTATCTGGCATATTACTCACAGATATCATAAACGGGAGTTTCTTCTGGAGTTTGCCAAGGATCGGCAGCGTTGGCTTCACTGGCTATTTGAAGCTAAAAAACGTTTCGGCTTTTGTGAAGGGAAATTAAGGAGAGATTAGGATATAATGCCCGAGGGCGCACGGTTGTTGAGAATGAGGATGCTTTCATGCTTAGAGAGCCTCAAAATCCTTACAAGGCTGTTTTTGACCCCCAAAAGAGCCTTCTAAGCTCAAGAAATGGGTATTTTTGGTGCAAAGATGACGATATTTCAATGGCTTAGCATGGTCCAACTCCAAAAACATTGTTCGCCCGTTTGACTTAACCGGCCGAACCGCCGTGATATGTGACCCGGATGTCCGGTGGTGTGGAAGGAGGGGGGCGTGAGCCCTCTCCCTATCTTGATTAGGGACATAGAATATGGCAACAAGACAACTGAAAAGAACACCTGATTTTAAACAGTTTATTAAAGTTTTGAAGCGGGAAGGGAAACCTGATTATCTTCCTTTTTATGAACATATTGCCAGTTCAGGTTTCATCGCACGTCGCACAGGAACAAGGTTCGACGAGATGTCAATTAATGATGCAGGTTACTGGACGATTTATGTCGATTTCTGGCTTGGAATGGGTTTTGACTGCATTCCGATGGAAATTCCGTTGAACTGTCCGTTGCCGAATATCTCTTGGCAGGGGGATGAGTCCCACGGCAGTGAAGCTTCCGTGGTGATCAAGAATAGGAAGGATTTTGATAGGTATCCATGGCCTCCTTTGTCCTCTCCTATCGATTTCAGACAGTTCGAGATTGTGGCCAAGTTGATACCTGCGGGAGTTAAGATCGTTGGTGGTGTGTGTGCAGGGCCATACGAATGGGTTTCGAAGATGATGGGAGTAACTGGCCTGTCATATGCTTTGGTTGATGATCCTGAATTGGTAGACAACATTTTTGACAAGATCGGGGCTCTACATCATAGTGCGGTGCGCCAATTAGCAACGATGGACGCAGTTGGAGCGCTTCGCCAAGGTGACGACCTTGGATTCAAGACATCGACGTTTCTTAGTCCCGAACAACTACGAAAGCATGTTTTCCCCACATACGAAAAAATGGTGGCCGAGGCTCACGAGCAAGGAAAGCCTTTTATCCTTCATTCCTGCGGGAATCTGAAAGATATATATGAAGACTTAATAGAAGGCTGTAAGATCGATGCCAAGCATTCCTTTGAAGATATTATCCTTCCTGTCCAAGATTTCAAGAAGCAATATGGTAATCGTGTTTCTGCCCTAGGTGGACTAGATGTGGATTTCATATGCCGCAGAAGCAAAGAAGAACTGCGCTCTTATACCCGCAGGAAAATCGAAGAATGCTTTGCCGATGGTTATTGGGCTCTAGGGACAGGTAACTCGCTTACCGATTATATGCCTGTTGAAAATTATATTACCATTCTTGAAGAAAGTATTGATGTTACAATGCGAAAAATCTTATAACCGGGCGCTATAGCGAACGGCTATCGCCGTCGCTGAGCTTAGGCGGTAGCGACAAATGAGAGATAAGGCAGGAGGTAAATCGTGAGCATCATAATCTTACTTGCGCTCATGATGGCTGTGGTCTGCTCAGTCGTTACTTATTTCATCTTGTTAAAGTTGTTCAAGGGACGTCTGTTTAGATGTCTCTTAGCCTTATTGAGTTTGCCATTGTATACGGCGGTCATTTTCTATCTTCTTCTGGCAGTAGGTACCACCGAACGGCAACATGTCTCTGCTGAAGAGGCGAACAATGTTGTGGGAGGGTTTTTCAAGGTACCAGTTACAGCATCTGATGTTAATTGCAAGTGCTCGGTGTTCGAGGGCCTAACCGCCATTGCTGATTTCAGTGTCAGCGAGGAAGGGTTCCTCAATTGGGCAGAATCGCAAGGATGGGCGCCAAGAAAATTTGTAACTACGAGTCAATCTAAAATAACGTGGCCTGGATTATCGCCAGATGAAGTGGCTTCCGGACAGTTTCCTACTTATCGCGTATCTGCAGAAAAAACGGAGACGGAGGAGCTCGAGGAGGTCAAAAATGGATACTTTTGGACTAATGTTAAAGGGGACCATGGTTTGACAGTGGTGTATGATCTTGATACGCAGAAAGCATATTGTAGCTATATTACGTTTTGAGGACAAAAATTGCTAAAAACATTGAAAAAATTAGTAAAGGAGTGGCTATTATGAAGAATGGATGAAGGGACTAACCTACGGACGAACCGGCTGCTATAAAGGTGAGGAGTTAGAGAATGTGCCGGTTAAGAAAGGAGGTAAAATTTCCGGTAATTTTAATTGTCGTTTGGAAAATTATAGTTGTCGTTAATTATGCTATTAATGATTAGACAAGGCTCAGAATGGTTAAGAAATGAGGGTGTTATTGGTATCAATTATAATTGTCCTTCATCATAAAGAAAGTATGCCGGGAATTCACTCTTTTATGCAAGAAGATGGGTTTTTCGGAGGGGAGCTTATAGCTATAGATAGCAGCAAGTTCAAAGCCAGTAAAGCCAGTAATTCCAAGAAGCAAAATTTTAACCAGGCCAAATTGAAGAAACGGATAGATAAATAGATAAATATAATATTTTATGGTATAATTAACGTCATGGATAAGAAAATTTTTAAAGTCAAATCACTTCATGAAAGTGACGACTATGATTTCTGGAGAGATAAAACTTATCTTGAAAGAATTGAGGGGTTGGAAAAATTAAGGAGGTCTATATTCGGCTATGATCCGTCTACCGAAAGACTTCAAAGAGTTCTTACAATTACTCCGCTTAAAAGGCATTGAATATTTAGTTGTTGGAGGTTATGCTGTCGCATTTCATGGATATCCCCGTGCTACCGGTGATATGGATATCTGGATTGCTATTTCCAAAAATAATGCCAGTAAAATAGTAGAAGCTTTAAAAGAATTTGGGTTTAATGTTCCTGAGCTACAAGAGGAACTTTTTTTAGAGAAAGAAAAAAATATTAGAATGGGAAATCCTCCTTTAAGAATTGAGATATTAACCTCTATAGATGGTGTTGAATTCTCTGAATGTTATGAACATAAACAAGTTGCAATAATTGATGATGTAGAGGTAAACTTTATATCTTTAGGAGATCTGAAGAAAAACAAAAAAGCAAGCGGACGATA
>QIMC01000171.1 GCA_003232185.1 Flammeovirgaceae bacterium
AATCGCTAGCCCAATTAGTTAAATAGTTCTTGTCGGCAAAGAGCCGCAGTACTTTTGACTTCTTCCATTTTGGATTCTGCTCAACAAAGACTAGATATTGCTGGCTGGTTACAGGATATACATCAAGCATAAAATCATCCATATTTATTCCAAAAGGTTCAGAACCATACAGGGGGACAAACGTCCCCCCGCTGATTTTTTTCATCTCGGAATGCTCCTGACTTACACCTAATAAAGGGAGCCATAGAAATAATGCTATGAATGTCAGCTTATTCAATATCAGTGGCCACTTTTAACCTTTGCTACCATGATGGGGGTAACTTCAGATTTGTTATTTCCCCAGCTGTGGTAAATATAGGTCATGACATTGGCAATCTCTTCGTCTGTCAAGGTTTGTGCGGTCATCAAGCTATTGTATTTTTCACCATTTACAGTAATCTCTCCACTCATACCGTTGATAACAATGTCAATCGCCCGATCTACATCAGCATTTAAATAATCCGATTTAGCAAGCGGTGGGAAAACTCCCGGTATTCCTTGCCCTTCTCCCTGGTGACAGGCAAAACATGTTTGTGAGTAAATTTGTTTCCCGAGTTCAATTCTATCCGCAATGGAAGATGCTACTGGGGTGGCGGGCCGTTCACCGGGCATCTCCTGGATAGTACCACCTTCTGGGTTATAAATACCTTCTATTTGCTTGCCCGAATAAACTGTCTTGTTTTCTTCCCCTCCTACCTTCAACATTCCCAAAGCGCCTTTATTAAACGCTCTAAAAATGGAGTGATCTACTATGATAAATGTTCCAGGAACATCTACTTTAAACTCTACGATCACCGCTCCACCTGCTGGAATTAAAGTTGTTTGAACATTTTCATTAATTGCAGAACCACCTTCTATATTTACCCGGTCAAAAATTTCTCCAATTACATGGAAAGAAGAAACCAGGTTTGGCCCACCATTACCAACATATAACCGAACCGTTTCGCCAACTTCTGCAGTAATGGCGTTGTCACCAGTTAATGAGCCTACTTTGCCATTAAAAACTACATAGTCCGCATCTTCGTCAACAGCTTTTTGCATATCAAAAGGCTGCAATCCCGGTTGTCCATTTTTCCCTTTGGTGTAGAAATCACCCTGCATAATGTAGTATTCCTTATCCACTTCAGGCAGGCCTCCTTCCGGCTCAACCAAAATTAAACCATACATACCATTTGCAATATGCATGCCTACCGGGGCTGTGGCACAATGATAAACATACAAACCCGGGTTCAATGTTTTAAAAGAAAAAGTTACCTCATGCCCGGGAGCAACAAATGAAGAAGAAGCTCCACCTCCAGGACCTGTCACTGCATGTAAATCTATGTTGTGGGGCAATTTATTTTCTGGATGGTTTTTTAAGGTAAACTCTATTTCATCACCAACCCTGGTTCTGATAAAACTGCCTGGCACAGAGCCGCCAAATGTCCAATAAACATATTTCACTCCGTCAGTCATTTCACTTTCTTTCTCAAGAATTTCCATATCAACGATAACCTTTTTCGCTCTTCTATCTCCCACAGGTTCAGGTACAAGCGGTGGGGCAGTAAGTTCGGCTATTATCTCGCCGGTGACTTGAATTGTTGCAGCATCAATTGATTGTCCCTCATCCCTTCCACCAAGTGAGCAGGAAGCAAGAATAATGATACTCATCAATGTGATAAATGAAACATTGAGGAAATAAATTTTATTACTTTTCATTATTGAACATTTTTATATTGAAATGAATTTTTCATAATTTATACCTTGCCCAGCACCCCATTAATGACAATAGACACCATTTTTACTGTTTATTGTCATCCTCTAGTTATATTGCTTTCAAAGGGTGTAAAGTACTGATTGCCTATCAAAGGATTCTATTGTTGTACATACATTCAACAACTTTATAATGGCTTTGCTATTTCACCAAAGTAAAGCTTCATAGACCCAAGTAACAAAATTGTCTTCAATAATATGAAGCAACAGCCAAGGATCGTAACCTTAGTTGAAAAAAATTAATTGGTAAAAGCTCAGAATGACCCTTATGGCTAACTGGACAGCGGAGTTATGGGCAAGTCTGATGCCAAGGAGAACAGAAATTAAAAACAACCTATCAACCGAACTGATTTCAATGCAGGTTTATGATGAGTCATTTAATTTTAGTGATTTTAATCAACATACTACCTTTGAAAAGTGGGCAACCATAACACATTTCTTTACATCTTTACTACCTGGTTGCCCAATTCAAATTTTTTATTGGACAATAGACCACATTTTGAAATATTGGGTGAAAAGTATAAAATCAACCATCCGGATTCCGAAGAAGAAGTATGGATACCAATCAAACCTAGATAAACTCCTTGGATGAATCCTGAATCTAAAATAAAGAAAGAATTGTTCACGCGATGTGAAGAAGACACAGAAAAGAGAATCACAGCTATAGAAGATATTCTGAAGACAATAGAAGAAGCACGAAACAATGAGACCAAAAACAGTTTAGGGGACAAGTATGAGACTGGAAGAGCCATGCTGCAAATCGAAGAAGAAAATAGTAAGACCCAATTATTTCAAGCAATACGGGTAAGAAATCAATTGCTCAAAATTAACCTTCACAAAAAATCCAAGAAAGTTGAATTGGGGAGCTTAGTTACCACCACCCAAGCTTCCTACTATATATCAATTGGAATAGGTAAGGTCACTGTAGAGAACAAGGATTATTTCTGTATCTCACCGGGTTCTCCCATAGGAGTAATCCTGATGGATAAAAAAGTAGGCGATGAGTTTGAATTCAACGGAACCAGCATACGGATAAAGGTGATCCAGTCTGTAGTTTTAAACTACGGACAGTTGTAGCTAATTCATCCGGTTTCGCAGCAACTCCACCGAAGCCTTAGGACTGATTAGAATTATCCGTCCATCTTCACTGGTATCGCAACCATTTTTGATCAAATCAATCACCTCATGAACAGTTAATCCCGGCTCCAGTGACCATAATTTCCCTGCTAAATTCACAACGTTGGGTGACGACATGGAAGTGCCTGACATTTTCATGGTTTGCCCACCTGGAATGTAACTTTCAACTTCAAAGCCATTGGCATGAACATCCACATTCTCCCCAAAACTGGTGAAGCCAGTTTCTTCTCCCGCCTGATCAACTGCTCCTACGGTCAGGATGTTTGGCAATTCGAACGATGAGGGAATATCATCGTGGAATTCACTGTCTTGATCACTGTTTCCAGCAGAGGTGACGAAAAGGATATCCGGAGCTCCTTTTATTGCTTCATATAATCCCTTTTTACCTATGTCAAAAATCTCACGAGCCATTTCTTTTCGTTCTTCAGCAGTTTCCCCAACTCCGTTAACTTCTAATGCGCCTTCAACCGATTCAGGTGAATCCCCCCAACTCATGTTTACTATTTTAACCCCGGCATTCTTGAAATAGTCAACTGCATCATTTGCAGATTGAGCGAATTGGACATAATCTTCTTTGGTAGGAGCCTCAGGAACCATTCGGTAATCAAAAGTGATTCGTGCGGGCAATACCATGGCCTGAGGGTTTCCTTTGGTAGCAATACCGGCTACATGGGTGCCGTGGGCATAATTAGCAAACAAGTTTAACTCTTCGATAAAAGGTTTAACCTCCTCCGGCATAATTTGAGACATCCTTTTTTTAAGCTCAGAGGCTTCCTTGCTGCTTACATTTGCCTGAAGGTCTTGCAGTCCCTTCACCATGCCTACCATCTCTGGCAATTTAGCTTTCTGCTCATCGGTCAGCGGATAAAGTACTGAGTTGGTTTTTCGGCTCTTCAGATCAAATGCTATGCCGTTTACATCGTCCACAAATCCATTGCCATCAGTATCCTTCCCATCGAATTTTTCATTTGGGTTGATATGCATTTGATTTTCAAAAATTGGGACATCCACACCGCTATCCCAAATAGCGACAATCACAGGGCTTAGATTTTTATCTGAAGAAATATCTATGTCTCTGTCCGCCCAGATATCGGCTTTTTCTACCTTGTTAGCGGCAATATAGCTCATAAACTGAGATCATTTCGTCTTTAACAGGCAGTACATGGTTGACCAAATAATTCATGTTTATTAAAGTGGACGCGTTATCGTCGCTAATCTTTCCGGTTTTGGCTACACCCGGATCAATCCGCTCTTTGATAATACCCAGCACCAGGTTTTCGCTGTATATCTCCAGAGATCCCTTGCTGCCCTCCACATCATCCTGCACCACATCCCATGGAAGTTGGTTAACCGATTCAGAAAAGTATTGTTCAAATTTTTTATGAAATTGCTCATTCTTAGCATAATCGGTCTCTTTCAACGCTTTCATATATGCCATATTGGACAAACCGCTCATCAATCGGTCAGCCGGTTTATCCTGCAACTCACGGATCTTTTTTACTTTTCCCATGGCGTCTTCATACAGGCCGTAATACAGATCGATATTCTTTAAGGTGCCGTATAGATCTTTCAATAAAGACTTGTCCTGAATATCATATTCTTGCAACAAATTCTGATAATCCTTTTGCA
>QIMC01000052.1 GCA_003232185.1 Flammeovirgaceae bacterium
GGAGTTGGCTTTTCATGAAGTTGTTTGCTGAAAGTTTCGAAATCGTCTACGGTTGAAAAGCGTGAGGCCTTGAAATATTTGGCATTTTCAACGATATCCAAATTTATTCGGTAGTCGTCTAATTGTCTGAAAGCTTCCAATTCTTGCTCTGAAAGCTCATCTGCCAACCATTTTTTTATCAAGTATTCCTTATCCATAGATATACCGTTATTAATAGAACAACCAACTATCCATTTTTCCTGACTATTTAGTAAAAACTTTCCAATTCCGATTTCAACTTTTTGAAGGCGGAATAAATTCTGTATTCCACCACTTTACTGGTAACGCCCAGCATATCTGCAATCTCATGGTGCTTTTTCCCTTCAACCCGGTTGAGCATGAATGCCACCCGTTGTTCTTCTGAAAGCGTCGCGATCGCTTGCTGATACTTTCGACGATACTGTTCTTTTTCCATGAAATACTCCGGAGTCTCGTCAGTGTAATTTTTTGGTTTAAGTTGTTGATGGCGCAGCACTACTTTCTGATGTTTCAGCTCATTGAGCATCAAATTGTTGGCTACTTTGAACAAAAATGATTTCGCGGTAATTAAGCTAACCTTTTTACAGTTTTCCCATAGCTTGATGAAGGCATCCTGCGCCTTGTCATTGGGGTTTAGCTGTTCACCATATTTATAATATAAGTAGTCATGCAGGTCTTTTGAATACCTATTATATATACCGGTAAAGACATGTTCTTTACAAATATCCTTATGGAGTTCTTTGGTCAAATGTTAGAATGGTTTCCGCAAATGTAAAAAAATAAATTTCTTTGAGTATTCTCAGGAGTTTTTAATAGTTGGTTGTTTTAGTACTAAACAATTTAATTTTTTATAAAGTTGCTATGAAAACTATCATTAGAATATTATCCGCTTTAGCAATTTCGCTATTCCTGCTGCACACTTCTTGTAGGGAAGAAGAGTCCGAGTTTATTATAGCCACGCCGGGGGAATCATTAGTAGCCAACTCAGCCATTGCTAATTTGTTGCAAAGCACATCCATGAATGATGGCTCGGACGACAACATTATAGATGGTTCCAGTTGCTTTAATATTGAGCTCCCTGTTACTGTTAATGTTAACGGATTGGAAATTATTGTAGACTCAAAACAAGATTTCGATCTTATTGAAGATATTTTTGATGAATTTGAAGAAGACGATGATTTTCTGGTGATCGAATTTCCCATAACCATTACCCTAAGCGATTTCACCCAGGTTCCCATCAATAATTTTGACGAGTTTGAGGATTTCGTAGATGATTGCAATGAAGACCGCCACCACAACGATGATATTGAATGTGTGGACATCAAATACCCAATTGCTGCTTCTATTTTTAATTCGAAAAATGAGTTGATCAATACCGTTACAATTTCTAATGATAAGGAACTCTACACATTTATTGAGGACTTAAACGAAGACTTGATCGTAAATATAAGTTTTCCAATAACTGTCATTCTATCAGATAGCACTGAGTTACAGGTATCCGATCTGGAGGAGTTAGAAGTTATCATTAATAATGCCAAGGATGATTGCGACGAGGACGACGCCCATGATTTTGATGATAATGATTGTGAGCGCTGTACTACAGGTCAACTTTCGGATATTCTGTTGGGCTGCTCTGATTGGACAGTAGACAAACTGGAGCGAAATGATGTTGATCTGGATGATCAGTACGCAGGATACCGGTTTAATTTCATGACAGACGGAATACTATCTGTTGATTCTAACGACGATAGCTATTCCGGGACTTGGGAAATCAGTGGAGCTGGGAATAGTATTAATGTGAAGATAGATGTCTCAGGCCTGGCGGATTTTAATGAGACTTGGAACCTGCATGAAATCGAGCAGGAAGATGACGATGAAAATGAAGTTGAGCTGCGGTTAGGAGAAGACCGGTTGAGCTTCGAGAGCGAATGTAATTAGTAACCCCTAAACCTTAAATGAAATGAGTATTTATTCTAAAATATTTCCTAAGATTTATGTATTGACCATCGCCGTCGTGCTTGGATTGATGAGTTGTTCCGATGATGACAGTTCCATGCAGGCACCAGATTCTGCGATGAACAAGGCCTTGGCATTAATTCCCGGAACAGTTGTTGACAGCGAGTTTGAAACAGAGGATGGTATTGCAGCCTGGAAAGTAGAAATTCGTACCGACCAGGGAGCTAGGGTTGAAGTGTATTGTCGACAGGACAATGGAGCCTTATTGCAAATTGAAGGAGAAAATGGCCCTTTTGACTACAACATTGACCCGGGCAATTCACTGATTGATTTTGCCCAGGCCAAGACCATAGGAAGTGGTGTATCTACTGGAGATCTGATAGAATGGCATTTAAAGATTGATACTAAATATAATAATATTTGGGTGTACAAATTGGAGTATGTGGAGCCCACAGTGTTTATTAATGCTGTAGATGGCAATGTTCTGGAGGTTGAGAATTGATGCTGTTGAAGATACTCAACCTTTGAATTCAAGGGAATAGTCAGTAGACTATTCCCTTTTTTTATTTGTGCCCCCGACAGGCTGCAGAGTCAACGCAAATGAACCAAGATATTCTGTTTGCATGACTCTGAAATGCCAGGATTTAACTAACTTCATTCACTATGAAAATAATGGTTTGTGTAGTTCAGGATAGCCCTGTTTTTTTTGACAAGGACCAGACGATCCTGAAAGTTGAAAAACTTACCAAGGAGTACTCCAAGCAGGGTTGTAAGTTGATAGTATTCCCGGAATCATTTATCCCGGGATACCCCAGAGGGTTTTCGTTCGGAACCATTGTTGGAAAAAGAACCACAAGCTATATTCAGAATATTTTAATCAAAGTGTGGACCTGGAAGGTGAAGATTTGAAGCTGCTTGAGGACATAGCCATTAAACAAAAAGTTTATTTGGTAATTGGAGTAACGGAAAAACAGAGTACCAATGGTAGCCTTTACTGCTCCATGTTATATTTCTCACCCAAAACAGGTTTTATGGGCGTTCACCGTAAAATAAAACCAACGGCACAAGAGCGGGTTA
>QIMC01000292.1 GCA_003232185.1 Flammeovirgaceae bacterium
CTACTTTATTGTTAATATCTTCCAAAATCGCTATTATCCAAGATGGGCATTTATTCTAGTTTCCAGGTCAATGGCTTAAAACCTCCTATATGGTTGTCCCTAATGCTGCTGGTAGCCGTAGGTCCTTCATGGATGCTTTTAAACGCTCTCCATTTAGACAACCAAATATATAACCACTCAGAACCGGTAAAACCCAACATCATCCTGGTAATGGCCGATGACCTTGGTATGGAGACACTTGCTTCCTATGGAGGAGAGCAGTACCACACTCCTAATTTAGACAAATTATCAGCAACTGGGATGCAGTTTCAAAACTGTTATTCGACTCCTTTATGTACCCCTTCCAGGGTTCAAATAATGACAGGAAAATACAATTTTCGCAATTATCTTGGGTTTGGGGTGTTAGACCCTGAAGAAAAAACATTTGGCCATGCACTTCAAGAAGCGGGTTACAAAACCTGTGTGGTTGGTAAATGGCAACTTTATGGCAATAAACGGCAGAGAGAGCTGGTAGGAGGGATGGTAGGGAGTTTACCACAGGATGCAGGGTTTGACACCTACCGTCTATGGCAGGTAAAGGATCGCGGCTGGAGGTATAAGAGCCCAACTGTAGAAACCTTTACAGATGGGCTGAAAACATACGAAGATGGCTATGGTCCAGACTTATTTGCAGCGTTTATTGAATCGTTTATTAGTGAGAACAAAGATGAACCGTTTTTTATTTATTATCCTATGTGCCTGGTACATGATCCTTTTTTGCCCACCCTCGAGAGCTCAGATTTTAAGGATTATCAACCTGAACTAAATGTAAATGACACTACCTACTTTAGTGACATGATGACCTATATGGATAAGCAAGTGGGCAGGATACTTGATAAGCTGGATGAACATGGTCTGAGGGAAAACACCATTGTCCTATTCATTGGAGACAATGGCACAGACCGGAATGTTATCTCGAAATGGAAAGGTAAGCACATTAAAGGTCAAAAGGGATATACAGTGGAGGCAGGTACCCATGTCCCATTCATCGTAAATTGGAAAGGAACCATTGAGCCAGGGGTATTGAATAAAAACTTGATTGACTTCACGGATTTTTTTCCAACATTACTTGAGATTGCCGGAATCAAGGATAACTCTGAGGAAAAAAGAGATGGTCTTAGTTTTTATTCTCAACTTTTGGGAGAAAAGAGTGATACCCGGGACTGGATATTTTGTCATTATGAACCAAGGTGGGGTAATTTTCTCAACAAGAGATATGTTCAAAACACTCAGTGGAAGCTTTATGAACAAGGTGAATTCTATCATTTTGCAAGTGACCCTGAAGAAAAAAAACCTGTCCCAATTGATCAATTAACCGCCCAACAAAAGCAATTGAAAAAGAAGTTCCGGGGCGTATTATCCAGGATGAAACGGTAAAACTATCAATTAACCTGCATGTTTGTAGCAATTAGATTAAAAGGCAGCCTTGATTTCATCAATCGACACCCCCAGTAATTTTATTGTGATCTCATTCAGGTGCTCTTCGTCCCCTTCAAAATGAATGGTTTGCTGGATGTGGGTACCGCTCTCACCTACCTTCAGAGCCATGGCCGGAGACGAAGTCTCTAACTCATAAAATGGTCCCATTGGCTTTTTGCCAGGTTCAGGAGAACCGTCATTGTAGGAATTGATGACGTCTCCTTTGTAGGGTTCTTCCTGAATTTCAAAGAGGGAGTTTACATAATCTTTTACACCTTCGGGTTTATAGTATTTTACAACGGTCAGGGTTTGGCTGTTGGCATCATAAGAGGCGATTATGTCCCGGGCCCGATCAGGGCTCAATCCTATTTTACTGCGATACTGCCCGTCTCCACTAAAAAATAGCACTCCTTTACCAACTTTTAAGCGTTCAGCAGGCACCTTGCCAAAATATTCATCATTCACTACTGGCCCCAGAACGTTCGCCTCTCCTTCATTAAAAGGAACCACAATGGTGGTGGCATCCGAAGGATTAAACATTCCCAATAACCAGATACTCAGAAGACCAGTTTCTTTTTTCCAGTCAACCTTTCCGGTATTGGTCAGGGTATTGGTGGTCTGATAACCCACTACCTTGAGTGCTTCGTTGGCAGTTAACCCCAGTGTATTAAAAATGTCTGGCCCTGACAATATCTCAATACTCCTTTCGATATTAAGGTCGAAGGTAAAGCCAGAATAATTAATAATATTACCGTCTTTAAAGTAGACTGCTTTAGTGGAAGACTTGTTTTTCAATTCAAAATCCTCCAAATCTATCAGGGCGGGTGTTTGCCAATTGTCCAAGTCAAATGATTCACCTTTCTTGAAAAATATCGAATACTGCCCACCCTCAGGCCCCAGCCAAAATCGTTCTTCACCACCAAAAGGATTGATATGCGCCAAGGTATCACCGGATTCAAACAAGTCCCGGTTGATCCATCCATAGCTACGCCCGTTTTCGCCATTCGACGAGCTGGTCATAACTCGTGCTTGCAATGCACTCGATACGGCTATCATTCCTTTGCCAGAAGATTCTTGCAGAATGTCTATGTCCGTGAAATTCTCTAAAAACCCCACATCTTGCCCAAAGGTGTTGGTAACAGGTGAATGATCAATTGAATCCATCTCCGAATTTTTTGTCTTTTCATCACATGAGGAGCACAGGAAAGTCAGCAGGACTCCTAATAGATATAAGGTATGTTGCATATTGTTATTATTGATTGCCTATTATATCGTCATGAACCACAATCAAGTTGATGGCTTGGCAATATGGAGGTAATCACTTCTTTTGTTTGATAATGATACTTCAATCTTTACTTTGCGCCTCAATAAAAACGAACCGGTAGTTCACAATATATAAAATATGGAAGGGAGTTTCAATTGAGTACTAAACCAAAGGTAGTTGAATCAAAGATTTTGATTCCATTTATACTAATCACCTCACTGTTTGCCCTCTGGGGATTTGCCAACGATATTACCAACCCCATGGTTTCGGCCTTTAAGAAAATCCTGGAACTGGATAATTTTCAGGCATCACTGGTCCAAATGGCTTTTTATGGGGGATATTTTACCATGGCTTTGCCTGCTGCTGTTTTAGTGAACAAATACTCCTATAAAGTAGGTGTTTTGATTGGGTTGGCCTTATACGCCATCGGAGCATTGCTTTTTTACCCGGCTACTGCTTTTGAAGAATATTACTTTTTCTTATTGGCATTGTATATTCGGATTGGCGTTTCTGGAGACTACTGCCAATCCATACATTCTTTCCATGGGAGCAAAAGAGACCGCAATCCAAAGGCTTAATCTGGCCCAATCATTCAATCCAATGGGAGCAATATCGGGATTGTTTGTAGCCCAAACTTTCGTTTTGGGAGCATTACAATCCGACAATCTGGACGCCGAGGGAAACCCGATTTATGACACGCTTTCGGAAACAGCAAAAGCCGTGGTCCGCACCACAGATCTTATGGTGATTAGAGATCCCTATGTTGCATTGGGCTTGTTTATCATATTGATGTTTGCTCTGATTGCGGTGGTTAAGATGCCTGTCAATAAAAAAAACAATCACGAAGTACATATTTGGAGTTCCATAAAAAGACTAGCGCGTATTCCAAGGTATAGGGGGGGTAGCGGCCCAGGTATTTTACGTAGGAGCTCAGATTATGGTTTGGACTTATATCTATCATTATGCTGAGACACTGGGTATTAATAACCAGGACACAGTAAATTATGCCTACTGGGCACTGGGATTATTTCTGGTGGGGCGATTTGGCTGTACATTTTTATTGAAATATATTAATTCTGCCAAGTTACTTATGACGTTGGCCATCGCTGCTATGTTCTGTACTTTGGGTGCTATTTTTATTCAAGGAATGTATGGGTTGTACAGTTTAGTTTCCATCTCCTTTTGTATGTCTTTGATGTTTTCCACCATATACGGAATCGCTTTGGAGGGCGTTGGAAATGACATCGAATACGGAGCTGCCGGACTGGTAATGGCTATTGTTGG
>QIMC01000071.1 GCA_003232185.1 Flammeovirgaceae bacterium
GGTGTTTGGTCATAGCCACCAAACTCATTGGGCAATCCTGCATTGGGGTGAACGCTAACGAAAAATGGTGCGCTCTTCGCAAGTACCTGTAAGTAAGGCCTCAATTGAGCAGCTCCCAATGCACAGTTCAAACCGATGCTGGTTATAGGAGCATGTGAAACCGATATTAAAAAAGCTTCTGTGGTTTGCCCTGATAAAGTTCGTCCACTGGCGTCAGTAATAGTAACCGACACCATCAATGGCATATTCTGACATGCCGGTATACTCTGAATTGCAAATAGAGCAGCTTTCGAATTCAAAGTGTCGAAAATTGCTCCTCCTTCAATCAATGCCAATGTTTGCTCCCGGTATGCATCTACCAAGTCATCGAATGAAACACTGCGAAACCCTGGATTGTTTACATCTGGGGACATCGATGCGGTGCGATTAGTGGGTCCGATTGAGCCAACCACAAATCTCGGTTTCGATGGGTCTTTAGCAGTAAACTCAGCAGCTACTTCCTTGGCCAATTGGGCTGAAGCAAAATTTACTTCAGGCACTAAGTCCTCCAAATGGTAATCAGCTTGAGAAATACTAGTACTATTGAAAGTATTGGTCTCAATTAAGTCCGCACCGGCAATTAAAAATTCCCGGTGAATTTGTTTTATTATTTCAGGTTTGGTAAGAGACAACAAGTCATTATTGCCAATTAAGTCGTGTGGGTAATCCTTAAATCGATCTCCTCTATAGTCTGCCTCGGATAGCTTATAGTTTTGAATGCTGGTGCCCATAGCGCCGTCCAACACCAACACTCTCTCTTTTAATAAACGTTGGAAATGTCCTTTCATGGATTTATAATTTGTACTTATCCAGAAAGTTGTGGTAGGCACTCATCTGGTCTGCATCTGCAGTGGGAATTAGCACCACCTCCCATAGAGTTGGGAAGGTTGCTAAGACGTCATAGGGCCCGACCCCTCAGTCTTTCTTGATAAGTAGCTGCTAATTTAATCACATTTTTTATAATAAAGATCAAGTATGAAAGGAAATCGACAATGCTTAGAACAATTTTGCAGCCATTACTTCTTCTTGTGTGACATTGAAAAATTCTTTGTGGATATCGAATCTGGATGCTCCTTTGATACGTTTAACGGCATATCCACCATCCTCCTGCATGGTATAGGAGTTGTGATTATCCTTCAGAGAATAAGCAAGGATATTTATTGCTTCCTGTTTCAATTTTGAATCACTGATTTGAAATAAGGATTCCAGGCGGCGGTCAAAGCTCCTCACCATAATATCCGCACTGCCACCATATACCTTGGGATCATTGTTGTTATGGAAATAGTAAATACGAGAGTGCTCCAGAAAATCACCAACTACGGAATAAACCTCAATATTTTCACTCAACCCAACTCTCTGTGGCCTCAAGCAGCATATGCCACGAACAATCAGCCTTATCACTACTCCTTGTTGTGAAGCTTGATACAAGGCATCAATAGTCTCTTTGTCTTGTAGAGAATTAATCTTGATTACTATGCCGCAAGGTAGTCCCTTTTTGGCATTTTTGCTCTCCACAGCAATTAGCTCAATGAGCTTTTTGCGCATCTCAGTCGGTGCAGTAATTAATCTTTTATACAGTTTTGGGCTGGAATGTCCTGTGATAACATTAAAAAATTCTGATACATCCTGGGCATAAACCTCATTAGTACTCATGATCCCAATATCTGAGTATATTTTAGAGGTATCTTCGTTGTAATTTCCACTACCCATATGTACATAGCTGGTAATTTGATTACCCTGTTTTCGTACAATAAGCAACAGTTTTGTATGTGTTTTGTAGCGGCTTACTCCATAAATCACGAAGCATCCAGCTTTCTGTAAACGCTGAGCTTGCCGCATATTATTTTCCTCATCAAAGCGGGCTTTTACTTCAAACAGGACGGAGACATGTTTTCCATTTTCTGCAGCTTTGTTCAATGCCACTACTATTCTTGATTCCTTGGCGAGCCGGTAAACCGTTAGTTTGATTAATAGAACATCGGGATCTTCCGATGCTTTTTCTATCAAATGTATGAGTGGTTCAATACTGTTGTATGGAGAATGTAACAGGACATCTTTGTTTTTTAGCACCTCGAAAATATCACTGGCTCCGGATTCGGTAAAACTTAAGGGTTTAACTGCTTGATGTGGCGCCAGTACCTGTTCATTAAATTGGTGATGGCCTACTATTTGCCAAAGCCTGGAAAAATCAAATAAACTCCCCTTGGGTACCCAGAAAATATTGTCCTCATCCAGATCCCAACGACTTTTTAGCAATTTCAGCAACCACTTGTTACTATCATCGGACATCTCAATCCTGACTACCCTGCCTGTCTTTCTGGTTTTAAGCTTTCGTTTCATCTCTTCCAGAAAATTAGCCTCAATATCGTCGCTTTCTTCTACAGAAAAGTCTCCATTTCTGGTTAGTCTAAACAAGCACATATCCTGTATGGGGATGTTGCGGAATAGCCATTTAATGTATTTGGCAATAATATCCTCAAGAGGTACGAAAACAAGCCTGTCCTCTCCCGGTAATTCATAGAATTTGGGCAGGTTAGGAGGTATCTGCACAAAAGTTATTTTACGGTTAAACTTTTCCTTTTTCCCAACCGCAATCATGTCCCCCGGACTTTTTGTTACTACTCCAAAGGTCATCACATTATTCATCAATACAGGAAATGTATGATATGAGTCATACGCCATGGGCGTAAGCATTGGATAAATGGTTTTCTCGAAATAAGATTTTACCTTTTCCTGTTGTAGGTCACTTAGATCATTTACATTTTTAATACTAAAACCATTTTGCTCAAATAGGGGCTTTAGTTCCTTGGTATAGTAGTCGTTTACACTTTGAAAAAATACTTTGCTTTCTTTGAGTAATTTTTCTCTAAAAGGAATCTCCCTTAATCCGGAATAGTCTACCCGTCTACGTCCATAATCCAGATAATTGTAAAGAGATCCTACCCGGATCATAAAGAATTCATCTAAATTCGAAACGGAAATAGC
>QIMC01000069.1 GCA_003232185.1 Flammeovirgaceae bacterium
TGAATCCCATAACAAAGATATACGTAAGACCGCCCCCCGGAACCAAAAAGCACCTCTGTCCTGGAAGTGCGGCGTCCATTATAGGCGTGACAGGCCTTTTCCATTTGATGATAGGCTTCTGTTTCTGTAATAATTCCCGAAGTAAAGCTATCATCTATTTTAGTAACCAGAACCTGGCCAATTAGGCCCCTGGCTATCGCTACCACATCATTTGACTGATAGAAACTATCTGATAACCTTGACGACACACCAGTGTATTAAAAAGTTAAATGCTTAAATATTCCCAATTCAGGGGGTAAAACTGTAACTTCCCGTCCTTTTTAAATAAACAAACTTAAAATAAAATGAACAAACTATTTACTGCTGCATTTGTGTTGGCATCAATGTTATTTTTCAGCCAACCTGCATTCGCTCAAATTGAATACCCCGCTCCGAGTCCTATGGCCACCTTACATCAAAAAGTAGGGGTTACTGATGTAAAGATAGTATACTCAAGACCCGCAAAAAAAGGAAGAACACTTTTCGTGGATGTTGAAGAATTCGGAAAGATTTGGCGTACCGGTGCCAATGGGAGTACCAAAATTTCATTTAGTGATGATGTAATTATTGAAGGTAATCCGGTTCCTGCTGGGGAGTACGCATTATACAGCATTCCTGGTGAAACCGACTGGACTATTATGCTTTACAAAGACCTCTCACTGGGCGGCAACGTTGGAAGTTATGATCAGGCACAAGAAGTAGGCAGGGTCAATGTTAAAGCACAAAAACATTCAATATCCGTAGAAAATTTTACCATTGATATTGGTGACATTTCCAGTACAGGTGCTACTATTTCCTTGATTTGGGGTGATTATTTTGTTCCTGTGAAAATGGAAGTAGATACAGATGCTTTAATCAGTGGAAAAATAGAAGAGTACATGAAGAATCCTATGGCAGCTGTTGGCAACAATTATTCACAAGCTGCTAACTACTATTTGCAAAGTGACAAAGACATGAATTCGGCTCTCGAGTGGATTGATAAAGCCATTGAAATAAACCCCAATGCATTTTGGAATATTCAAACCAAAGCCAGAATCCTGGGTAAGATGGAAAACTATTCCGGAGCAATTGCTGCGGCACAAAAATCATCTGAGGTTGCAAAGGCCGCAGAAAATGATTTCGGGTATATCAATGCCAATCAGAAATTGATTGATGACTGGAGCAAACAACAATAATTAACCATACAACTTGTTTGAAGAGCCTTTTCATACTGAAAAGGCTCTTCTTTTTATTTACCTGGTTCTAAGCAATTTATCCGTTGAAAATTGCAAAATAAATGAAACTATTACTACTATCAAACATCCAATCGGATTGAGCCATAAGTACGCCAATTCTAATACACCTTGTTCAGTAAGTAAATAGATAAATACTACAAAAGCTTCGGCGACAAACACTGCAATAAATACAGCGTTGGAGCGAATATACTTAAAGGCAAAGGCTACCACAAAAATACCAAGTATTGGCCCGTAAAATATAGATCCCAATATATTAACAGCTTGAATTAGGTTGTCAAGAAGAGTTGAGAAGAGGGCAAAAAGAATTGCCAAACATCCCCAGAATACAGTAATAAGTTTGGAAGCAATCAAATAATGTCTATCGGAAGCGCCAACTTTAATGGATCTTTTGTAGAAATCGACTGTGGTGGTAGACGCCAGAGCATTTAATTCGGAGCTGGTAGAAGACATGGCTGCAGAAAAAATAACTGCTATCAGTAGTCCTACAATTCCATGCGGCAAGTATTTTGTTATGAAACTTATGAATATGTAGTCGGCATCCTTAGTTTCTGCGGACGGATCATTTTTGGTCATTAACTCGGCAACTTCCTGATGTACCTGTTTTGATTCATTTTCCAGGAATCTCAATTCAGTTCTGGTTGAAACGATTTCCTGTTGCTGCTGCCTATCCAAAGCGATTACTAATTCATTTAGTTTTTCCTTCTTCTCTATAAACAGCTTGTTGTGTTTCTGTTGAAGTACCTCAAAATCGTCCGAATATTCGCTGTTTTGTATTTTAGCCAATTCTTCTCCATTGAAAAATATTGGTGGTTGTACAAAAAGAAAGAAAACATAAACCAATACACCTACCAGCAGTATAAAGAACTGCATAGGGATCTTAAGTAGCGCATTGAACAGTAGTCCCATTCGACTTTCAGCCACTGACTTACCTCCTAAGTATCGTTGTACCTGACTTTGGTCTGTTCCAAAATAAGAGGCCGATAAAAATACACCCCCAAATATCCCTGACCAAAAAGTGTATCGATTTGAAGGATCAAAAGAGAAATCAATCACTTCCATTTTCCCCATATGCCCGGCAATAGCTATTGCCTTTCCAAAAGTCACCTCATCTGGAAGCAAATTAATGAGAATTGAAAAAGCAATCCCCATTCCTACCAGAATTACAAACATCTGCTGTTTTTGTGTTTGGCTGACAGCCTTAGTCCCACCGGACACGGTATAAATAATTACCAGCACCCCTATGATAAGAATGGTTACGTTTAGCGGTATATCGATTATCGATGAAAGGATAATTGCTGGAGCGTAAATAGTTATACCGGCAGCCAATCCTCTTGATATTAAGAAAAGAAAGGCGGTGAGCATTCTTGATTTTAGATCAAATCGATTTTCCAGGTATTCATAAGCAGTGTAGACTTTCAGTTTATGATAAATAGGAATAACCACCGCACATATGATCACTATGGCAATCGGAAGTCCAAAGTAAATCTGAATAAATCCCATTCCATCCAAATAAGCCTGACCTGGAGTTGATAAAAAAGTAATTGCACT
>QIMC01000061.1 GCA_003232185.1 Flammeovirgaceae bacterium
GGGTTTGCTCCTCTTGTAGTGGAACAATCCTGGCTTTGCGCCCTTTGCCAAAGAGTTTTACAATGCATGGATTATCAAGTCTGACAGATGACGGTGTGAGATCTATTATCTCCTGAACCCTTGCACCGCTGTCATACATAAGCGCAAGCAACGCGAGATTGCGGCGACCTCTCCATGTGCTCAGATCAGGTTGTTCAAGCAGAAGTTTTATACCGTCAGTAGTAAGATAATTAATATTCTGTTTCTCGTGTTTCTTAACTTTTATGGATTGTATCTTTTGCCACTCATGCATTCTTTCAGGATTTTCGTACTGAAGAAAGCTGAAGAACGAACGCAAGGCAGCAAGGCGGTAATTCCGTGTTGCATTGCTGCAGTGCCTGTTCTGTTGTATCCAGTCAAGAAAATCGATGATAACGTTCTTGGTAATGCAATCAAGGGTCAGCTTTTGTACTTTAATGTTTTTCCCTTCTTTCATGAAGGTTATAAATTGAACAAAAGTATCCTTGTATGCCAAAATAGTATTTGGGCTGTAGTTGCGCTCGCCAGCAAGATACTTTGTCAGGAAAGCGCTGAGATATTTTGCAAAATCAGTTGTTTCCATCGTGTACAAGATTATGTGATTTAGGAAAAACATAAGTACCGATACCTTTCTGGTCTTTCAGCAGATCAGGATACATTTCTGTGGTAAACCTGACGTATTTGTCTGTAGCACCCAATGACTTGTGACCCAGAAAAGTTGATAACAAAGGCAACGAATAATATAGATCCAGACCAGATTTAATCATCTGCACGAGAGAGTGAACAGCGAACGTATGTCGAAAATCGTGAACACGAGGTCCCTGATGATCTCCTGTATGATGGATACCTGATATGACAAGTGCCTTTCTAAACCAGGTATATACAGTGCCCTGGCGACAGTTTGTACCACTTGGGGAAACAAAAAAATAACCGTTTGTATCATTTATAAAGGGTATGGGCATGCGATCCCGGTATTGAAGATACTGTTTCAGTACTTCTTCTAAGGTGTCAGACATGGGAGCAATACGTTCTTGCCCATTCTTACTTTTAATAATAGACAGGCATCGCCGATTGAAGTCCACATCCTTGTTCTTTAATGCCAGAGCTTCGCTGATTCTGAGGCCAGTTGCATACAGCAAACGGATAATTACTGGCACAATAAACAGTATGGTAGACATGTGTCGGTCATACAATCGCATATTGTCACAAGCATGAAAAATATCTGTCATTTCCTGATTTGAGAAAATGTGAGGTGTAAAACTATTTCCGGATGGATTAGCGGGTATTCTGGGGATATAGCAATCATAACCAACTTTGCACATATATTTACAAAACTGCGACAAGATGGAGTACTTGGTGCAAATTGTAGATGGCGCATCATTAACTCTAGTTGCTCGCCACTGATCCACTTGTTGTCTGGTTATCCCAATAGTCGTTATGTTATTGTTTATGAAGAATTTGTCGAATTCAAGGAATATCCACTCAGATCGCAAGCTCAAATAACCAAGTCTTTTTTTATTTGCGACAAACTGCTTGAAGAAAGGCGCATAGATACTACGATAATTGAACTTATTCATAAAAAGCCCCTCCTTCCTGCTCATAAAATGAGGTGTCGACAAGCGGAACGTTCAATGCACACTTACGCAAAGATTCCACATCAATTCTAAGATATGACATGGTGGTGGCAGTACTTTGGTGTCCTAAAGCCTCTGAGATTATTGGTATTGGTTCCTCGTTCTCAAGAAAACGGCTGGCCAGACTGTGACGCATGGCATGTGCACCATGTTTCCTGCCAGCTGTATCAATACCCGACGCATTTATTGTACTACCAAGAGCGCCGGCAACAGCAGAATTTGTCATGGCTGCGAACGGTGCCCTGGTATAAAGGAAAACCATAGGTGACTCTGATTTTTTACGACCATATTTCAGATAATCAATAATGGCTTCGCCTACATCGGCAAGCAAAGGAAGTTCAATCTTTTTGCCGGTCTTAAACTGCGAAAATGTAATGGTACTATTTCCCCAATCAAGGTTGTCGAATGTTAGGTGAGCAATGTCCGATGCTCTTAGTCCTAATCGAGTGGCTAACAATATCATGGCGTAGTTTCTCTTGCCAGTAGCATTCTCTCTACGTATGGATGATTCTATTTTAAAAATCTCTTTGGTGGTATATACTGAGGGCAATTTTTCTTTCTTGACCCACTTGTAATACTGAAGGACTGTGAATAAGTCAACCTGTATGATTTGTTCTTCATATAAGAACCTAAAAAAGAATCTTATGGTAGATACTACACCGATATGGCTATTAGTTTGAGTTGACACAAAAGATAGAATACACTCATCCGTGATTTCTTCAATAGCAGAAATCTGTTTACTGTCCAAATAGAACAAAAACCTGGAAAGATATAATCGATGATTTGAAATAGTAATTTTGCTACGACGTAAAGACTCCAAATGCGAAAGAAATTTTTCCATTAATTGACCTATCTGACCAGATAACTTTTGCTTAGAAGTCTTGTTGTAACATTTACTGATTGTTCCTTTTTCATGGAATTCACTCAATACTTTAATACTTCTGATTATGTCTCGTTCGTACGGGGTGACAATACTTCCAGCGATATTAGTGCTGATGTACTCATCTCCAACCGAATAGTCATAATACGAAAACGACCTTTGAACCATAAATGGAATCAGCTTGGATTTCCATAAAAACTTATAACGATCAATTCTGAGCGGAGAATATGATTGTTGCTCAAAATACTGAACGCAGCCATCCATTAGTTCTTCAACTTTTTGATATTTTACTGCTTTTAGTTTTGGCAATGTTGCCGTCACAAAACAAAGCAATATTACTTATGTAAAGTGTTTATGTAAAGTAGAGCTGGATTTAGGGCTTCTCAAGAGGCTTTTTGCAGGTTACTTTGCATAATCTTTTCCTTTCCATAAATTGAAATTTCAATATCCCAGCGGCTTAAATACAACATTTGAATTTCAGATTTATCTATTTCTTCATCAAGAACAGAAGTGAATAAAATATACTCTTTTCCATCAGGACTAACGCAATCAATTTTTCGTAAAGTAATTTTGGATAATAAAGGCTCACCTTTATTTGCCCATTTGCTTCTGTTTGCCGGTTTGGTGATTTCAATAATCTCATCTCCTTTGCCGTAAGAACGTACAACTTTAAAATTACGTTTGCGTTTTGCCGGAACAACAAAATGAATGTTTTCAGTTATACATTTGTTTAATATCTCGTAGCAATTGTAGAGA
>QIMC01000486.1 GCA_003232185.1 Flammeovirgaceae bacterium
ATCCATTGGGTGGGCTGGTTTTTAACGAGACATGATAAGGTGGCTAAATATATTGAGATTTGAAATAATATGAAACTTATCGATTTTAAAATGTACCAGTACTATCAGTACTAAGAATTCTATAAAAATGTACCACTTTAATCAAAAAGAATTCCCCTAGGCTCTGCCTCGGGGTTTCCGATTTACCTCTCCTTGGGAGAGGTCGGAACTGCTTTTCGCAGTTCCGTTTTTGGTCCTAAGACCAAAATGAAACCGGCGAAATACCCCTATGGCTCTGCCTCGGGGATAGTCGGTTTCAAGAAATTTTTTATTTTTGCCGCTACTAGGCAATTTTCCGGCCAAACCGTCAATAAAAAGAGCTACAATTTAATGTAGCAGGGTGGGCCTGAACGGCTAGTATTTTATGATCGGCTTCTGCCTTTTTTCTATTGCCTCTTATAAAATATAATTTCTATTGTAAAGATCTGATTGGATGTAAGTCTGTTTTTCAAGCATTTATTTTTTAAGGTCAAAATTGGAACAAACATTAAATTATGTGATTATTAATGTTTGCTAAATAAAATAGCCTTATTTTTAAAGTCAAAATTATAGCAAACATTAAAAATTAGATTAATTAATGCCCGAAATGCTTTATCTTATTAACCCGAATAGAAATCTTCCCTGGAATGATCTTCCTCCTCTACCAATCAGAAAGGAACTCTATCAAACAATAGAAATATTGGAAAAGCTTGGAGATGCAAAAGCAGCTTTAGCAAGACTTCATGGTCGGAGTGCCGTAATTCCAAATCAGGGGTTATTAATTAATACATTAAGCCTGCAGGAAGCTAAGATCTCAAGTGCGATTGAGAACATATTCACGACAGATGATGAGCTTTACAAAGAATTTAGTGATCAAAACACCAAAACAACAGGAGCATCCAAAGAGGTATTGAGATATCGGGAAGCACTTTGGTCTGGTTATAACTACTTACAAAACACCCGGCAATTTGATCAAGACTACTTTATACAGGTCTTTCAGGAGATAAAGCAAACCACCATTGGGATTCGTCCAGATTTTTCGAATACAACTATAAAGCAAGGTGGCACAGGATCGAATGCTGGTCAAGTAATCTATACTCCTCCTAAAGGTCAGTCCATAATTTATGATAAGTTAGATAATCTTATAAACTTCTTGAATGATGACGAGCAATTCAAAATTGACCATTTACTTAAAATGGCTATAGCTCATTTTCAATTTGAGGCCATTCACCCATTTAGTGATGGAAACGGCAGAACAGGACGTATATTCAACATTCATTATTTGACTAACAAAGGACTACTGGATGTTCCAATATTGTTCCTGAGTAAATACATTTTGGATCATAAAGAGGATTATTACTTCGGATTAATGGGAGTCTCTCAAAGAGGTAACTGGAAGGACTGGTTATTATATATATTGAGGGCCGTAGAAAACACCTCAAACATTACCTTTCATAAAATCAATGAAATTGTGTCAGCGAAAGATTCCATTCAAGAATATGTAAAAAATGATAACCGAAAATTCCAGAATCCGAAAGGCCTGGTAGAATTCTTATTTACTCAACCGTTTACCAAAGTAAAACACTTTGTTGATGCAGGAATATACGCTGAAAATACCGCAAGAGAATATCTAAATAAGCTATGTGACATGCAAGTGCTTGAAAAGAAAGAGATTGATGGTCATCACTACTATTTAAACCTTGAATTGTACCGCATACTTTCAGAGTAACTTACAATGGTACATTATCCCTGAGCCACTTAACATTTATTAGCAAACTTCAACCCTATTTAATATCTTCAGTTTTCAGGTGGTGCAAGACCTATTAAATGAAAGTTATAATTATTGGGGGTACCGGGCACATCGGGACTTATCTGGTGCCAAGGTTGGTAATGGCTGGCCATCAGGTTATTTGTGTAAGTAGATTACAGAGTGATCCTTATAGTGAGCATTCAGCATGGAAGTCCGTTGAGTTTGTTGCAATTGATCGAATTGAGGTAGAGGCTAAGGGTAATTTTGGTGAACAAATTAAAGACCTACAAGGTGAAATAGTAATTGATCTTATTTGTTTTACCCCTGAAAGTGCCCGTGTATTGGCAGAAGCACTAGATGGAGCGGTCCAACACTTCATACATTGTGGTTCAATGTGGGTGCATGGCCATAGTGAGTTGGTTCCCACTTTGGAGAGCCAGGAACGCAACCCCTTTGGACAATACGGCATCAATAAAGCCAAAATCGAAGCATACCTGCTTTCTATAGCCAGAAGAAGCGGGTTTCCGGTCACCATTTTGCATCCGGGACATATTACCGGGCCCGGTTGGTTACCGGTAAATCCGGCTGGAAACCTAAGCCCTGAAGTATTTATCCGATTGGCCAGTGGCGATGAAATAACCTTGCCCAACCTTGGAATGGAAACCGTCCATCATGTTCATGCAGATGATGTTGCCCAGGCTTTTATGGGTGCTATTGAAAATTGGCAAAATGCCAGGGGCGAAAGCTTTCATGTTGTTTCAAATCAAGCGATGAGTTTGCGCGGATATGCCAATGCCATGGCCAAATGGTTTGGGCAGGATGCAAAGCTTAAGTTTCTTCCATGGGAAGAATGGAAAAAACTGGTGAACCAACGGGATGCGGAGTTGACCTGGGATCATATAACCCATAGCCCCAATGGAAGTATAGCCAAAGCAAAAAGTTTATTGGGCTATAACCCACGCTATAGTTCCTTGCAAGCAGTTCAGGAATCGATCGGAGACTACTTTGAAAAAAAAGATATACAGGTCAATAGTAAAACAACCGCTGGCTAACAATATATTTGCAAGCCAGTTGTAAAAATCGATGTACCACTCCTTATTAGTTTATCATTCCATGGTTCGTTGGCTGGTATTGGCAAGCCTGGTATTTGCCATATACAGAGCATATAAGGGATATGTTGGAAAGTCAGCATTTTCTAAAATGGACAATAGAACGCGTCATTGGACGGCAACCATTGCCCACATACAGCTTGCCATTGGGATG
>QIMC01000264.1 GCA_003232185.1 Flammeovirgaceae bacterium
GATGAATTCGGTTATAATATTGCCAAAGACCCGGTTCATGTTCATGATTTTCAGGCAACCATCCTGCATCTAATGGGGATTGACCATGAGCAGTTAATCTTCAAACACCAAGGTCGTCGATACCGGCTTACTGATGTCCATGGAGATGTCGTGAAGGCTATTTTGACTTAATTGGAAGCGGTTTATTTATTTAATCCGGGATCTCGTAACCAAACTTTTGCAGAATTTCCTTTGCTTCAGGAGAAAACAAAAAATTAAAAAATTGATTGGATAATTTACTATTTTCATTGCGAACTATCACCACTGCCTGGGCTATGGGGCTATAAGTTCCGGGGTCTAGTTCTGCCCAACTGCCTACTTCTTTCATTTTAGGGGAAAGAACTACTGCTTTGGTGGTAAACCCAATTTCAGCTGCGCCGGACAGAATAAATTGATTGGTTTGAGAAATGCTTTCTCCGTACACCAGTTTATGTTGAATAGAATCAAGAATTCCATAACCTTCCAATACCTGAATGGTGGTGACCCCATAGGGTGCCGTTTTTGGATTTGCCAGTGCCACATGTTTTACTTTTTGGGATATTAATTGGTTGATAGAGGGTTCAAGCCCTTCAATGGCGCTCCACATAACCAATTTCCCATAAGCATAGACTGCTGGCCTATTTTCAGTTAATCCTGCTTGATACAATTCGTTCGGATACAGAGTATCTGCGGAAATCAATAGATCGAAAGGGGCTCCCTGGCTAATTTGAGCAGTTAGTTTACCAGAAGAACTCACCACCATCACACAAGATTGATTGGTTTTCTGTTCAAAAGCATCAACAATTTCAATCATGGCAAACTGCATGTTGGAGGCTACCGCAATGGTTAACGCGTTGTCCGTTGATTGACTGCATCCATACAATACACCCCCAAGCAACAATGTTAATGGCACCCTGGTCAATCCCAGGATATTACCTTGGAACAACTTACTTACCATACACCAGCATAGCTTAAGTCCTCTCCTGATTGTGATTGCAGGAACTGGTATTTCAAACGGGTGATCTGCCTGAAATGCAGATAATCATGTGCCAGCCAATTGTTGAGTAGGAGCCAGCCTGACATAGGACCTAATCGAGGGTTTGTGCTGGCATTTTCCCATTTTGGCGCTGTTAGTGATCCCAGCCAATCCACAGAGAAGGTCCTTTCAGAAAGAAAATTGGTGACCATTTCATGATAGTTCTGTTTTATATAGTTACGTGTTTTAACCATGCTTATGGGATCAAAGGGAGGGAAGGACTTTTCCGGGGTCTCCAGCACATGCTTCACTCTGGCCCTGAAGTCTTCCCGCTCTTCGTCATACAAGTGGCAGACTATTTCCAACAAACACCATTTATCGGCACTGGGTTTCCACATATATGTTTCCTTGTCGATCCCGGATAATAGACTTTCAAAGACTTTTCCATTTCTTTCCAGAGCCGTAGTAATGATTGATAAGTTCATAACTTTTTCAAACTATTTTCTCTTTCCCATGTGCTCACGAATACTTTTAAGTAAAACAACCACTAAAAACTAAAAACCAACCACTAATAACTACCGTAGGCCTTCCCCTGAGCCATTTTCCACAATGTCAAACAGGTTTTCCAATTGCGCGTAGTAGCGGTGGTTTTCAATTTTCTTTCAAAAAACATGTTATTGATCTTGGTACGGCCGTAGCCGTCAGGGCAATATACATAAATCACTTTTTCAATAATCCGATAAGCTTCATCTGTATTTGAAGAAGCAGGTAGAGATTCAACCAGTTGACTATCTGGGTGAGTAGCCAGAAATGTCACATGCAATTTACTCAGCTCTTTGTCCTTGAAGGGGTTTTCCTTGATAACCATGTCCATTGCTTCTGCAGGCATTGCCAGAGTAGGTACCTCAAACCCGAAGTGGCCCATGATACTTTCTCTAATTACTTCTTCAAGTTTGTCAGGTGTTTGATTAGCTTTAAACACAATGTTTCCGCTTTGAATATAGGTTTCCAGTTCTTCCAGGCCTGCCCCCGACAACAACTGACGCAGTTCGGCCATATTTATTTTCTTCTGACCACTGACGTTTATCCCTCGTAATATGGCGATGCAAATTTCACTCATTTTAGAAGACCCATCAATTTGCTTGAAGATAGCTCTTTGCCTCGTGTTTTACCCCATCATACTGTGCTAGTTTTATGGCCTGCTTATAGTGATTACGGGCGACCTCTTTATCTCCATGAGCATTGGCGATCCGTGCCAATCCTGCATATGCCAAACTCATTTTATTTTCGGCTCGTGCGCCTAATTGTTCTCCCGTTTTTATGGATTTTTGATACCATATCTTGGCTTGAATTAGGTCCATAAGGTGCTTTTCCAGATAAACCCCGTTGAAAACTTCGCCCGACATGCGATAAAAGTCTTTACGCTCCAGAATCAATAGTTGAATGATGCCATGAGCTTTAAGATAATCGCCAGAGGCAAGCAATGCTTCTACGTGATTGACCTTGAAAAATACATTGAGAGGAAATCGCTCGACTAGCTCTCCACTGTATTTCACAGCAACCTGAGGCTGATTTTCATACCGTAAATAAATGTGCGCCAGGTACATGGCAGCTTCAGCTCTGGTAAAGGTGGCATGCTTACTTGCATAATCCAGTTGTTCCAGGCCTAATATTTTATCTCCGCTTTTAAACACCCAAACGAAAGGCTTATATATCGGATTTGCTTCGGGATACTGAACTCTGTAATAGTTGTAAAGTCCAGTTGAAAAGTAGAATTCAGGGTCCTGGTCAAGCAAATAAAATCCCTTCTTCA
>QIMC01000103.1 GCA_003232185.1 Flammeovirgaceae bacterium
CCATAGGTTAGTAGTCGCCCTCTCACATGACTATTTTTACCTATCTTAATATTATTCGGGTCACCTGAAATATTGTTAATTTCAGCCTCAGGCAAGATGTGTGCACCCATACTAATCCGACAACCATATTCTGTATTAATTGCCTCGACATTTCCTGCTAACCAGAAGACACATTTTCTTCTCAGTTTGCTAAGAAAGTGCACTTTTAAGATGTCTTTTAGTATTTGTCAAAATGGCTAAGACAATATTATTACAGTAGAGTTAATAACTGGCACCAGTGAGGTCGTAATTATCAATTGGTTATGCAACACTGTACATTTTTGGAGCATATTAATTACCCTTTTTCAAATGTAGTCGCTCTTGAATAATTCCTAACAAATTTCTAATAACAGATTTCTCGGAACTTACATCAGTAGCTTTATGAGCCTTAGCATAATAGTAGTTTTCACCTATGTAACAATCGGCTTTTCTATCCTGAATAATATAGGGAGGGTGACTTAGTGGTAATTTAATTTCATGTGCAGGTATTTCCATAAGAATACTACCAGTATTTGTATGCGTAGCATCTTCCCCGAAACCAATATTTGATACTAAATTCACATTGGGAATCATAACTAAGCCACTTTGTACCCAACAAGAATATACCCAGTGGTAATCCCATGTATCAATCTTTCCGGCATAACACGCATCAAACGTATCGGCCCAAAACACACTAAATGAATCATCACCTGCGATTTTATCAATCAGTCCATTCTCTTTTATCTCTGGCCAAGATGATAGGTTGCCATCAAAGTGATTCCACGCTCTTCTCCAGGTAGCCCACCCCCATATATGACCGTACTTTGAAAAATAATAACTATAGTTCTTATCTATATTTTTATGACTCTGGAAGTTATTCCCAGAAATCATCATCACCCTGGTATCGTTACGATACCTTTCTAGCAACTCCAAGCAGTAAGGAAAAAAACTCTCATGTGGAACACAATCGTCTTCTAGAATTATCCCTTCTTCCTCATGTTCAAAAAACCATGTAATCGCGCTACTTACTGCTTTTTTACATCCCAGGTTCTGTTCACGAAAAAGAGTTTTGACATCACAACACCAATCAACACTTGTAGCAATTTCACGAACAGATGAAACTTTTTCCATCTCACCGTTGACATAAGGCCTTGCTCCATCTGCTGCGATGTATAGCTTTGATGGCTTTGCTTTTCGTATCGACTCAAAAACCCTTGTCGTAACATCTGGTCGATTAAAAACCAGAAATAATACTGCCGAAGTATTCACTCTCAAAACAGCTTTACTAAACGTTTTAGTTGATTTTTAATTTTTCCAAGCTTACTGAGAGCCTCCTCCTCTAGGGATGGATATATTTTCATTATGTGCCAAAACAGTACCCCGCCGATTTCTATCATTGACTTGGGCTTGAGGTGGGTTTCTTCAGAAATACGCGTATCGAGACCGCCGGCGAGGATAACAACCTTCATTTTTGCATCCTTGTGCGCCAAAGCATCTGCGGACGTACTACTCCAACTATAGTACCAGCATGTCCACATCGCTGATCCTCGATAGACTCTTCGATTGAATCTACTACAGTCAGGCACAGGACATCTTTTTCAAAAAAACTAATATGGGTACCTTCGTGCGTAAATGTTAATGCGAACCCGACAAAGTAGGTTAAATTATTAAGAAGATTAGCCGGTATCTCACATTCAAAGGTATAAATACCCGGCAAAGTCCCTTCGCAGTCCACATACCCTTTTCCAATACTGACGAATGCACATACACCATTCTCATCAGCAAAATGAAAAAGAGCATACGGTGCAACTGGCACTTTTTTCAGCAATTTATAACTCATCTGGACCTTAACCGGTTCACGAATATCGCTCTTTCCGGTAGGCTTTCCCTCAATATCTGTAATCTGTGCATTCAGCAAGGTGGCCAGATGATCCCCCACCCTTTTATTACCCTGCTCATAGTTAATCATATAGGAGGTTGAGTTTTCATGGGTAAAATACTTAGATACAACGTCAGCAGTAGATCCCTCGGCTACTAGCTTCCCCTTATCAAGCAAAACAGCCCTGGTACACAGGGAAGTAATCATGCCTATATTATGACTAACGAATAACACCGTTCTCCCTTGACTCGCTACATCCTTCATCTTACTGAGACATTTCTTCTGGAAAGAAGCATCACCCACCGCCAACACTTCATCAATAATTAAAATTTCAGGATCAAGATGTGCAGCTACTGCAAAAGCCAACCTAACCCCCATGCCTGAAGAATAACGCTTGACCGGTGTATCCAGATACTTGCCAATTCCAGAAAACTCGACAATTTCCTGGAGCTTTCGAGTGACTTCTGCACGACTCATCCCTAGAATTACACCATTCAGGTATATATTTTCGCGACCCGTCAATTCTTGGTGAAACCCTGTACCCACCTCAAGCAAGCTAGCGCTCCTGCCATTAATTTTTATACTTCCTTCTGTAGGTGCGGTTATTTTTGAGAGTATTTTAAGCAAGGTGCTTTTTCCTGCACCATTGCGCCCAATAATACCAAGAATCTCTCCTTCTTTTACCTCAAGATTAACATCATTCAATGCCCAAATTTGTCCACCTTTTCTATTGCTGTGGTCTCGCTCTCCAATTTTAAGGAATGGATCAGGCTTACCTCGTATTTTTGCAAACCAGCGCCCCATGTCTTCACGTAAGGTTCCGCCACCGATTACGCCCAGGCGGTAGTATTTTGAGAGATTTTCGATTTTAATAACTGTGGAGGCATGATGGTTGTTGGGGGTTGGGGGGTGGTTAAAATATAGTGACTAGTGATTGGTGATTAGTGATTGGTTGTTGGTTGTTGGTTACTAGTGGCTTTTAATGAGCGGATTAGGGCTCTTAGCATTTTTAATATTGTGGTTGTTTTTTCCTGGAGCTTTTCGATTTGTATTCTCTCTGCCATTTTTGTTCTTATTGACAGCTCTAATTGGGTCTCTAGTTCACTGGCTGACCCTGCTGCTATATAGAGAAATCTGATATATTCTTTTCTGCTTCCTCTTGCTGATCCTTCCGCAATGTTACTTGGAATGGATACCGCTGCTCGACGCATTTGACTACTGATACCAAATACCTCATTTTTTGGGTAATTCGATGTTAGTTGATAAATATTAGCTGCTAGTTCCATCGCATTTTTCCAAACGTTTAATTCCTTATGTGATTTCATCCATCAATCGTCCTTGATTGGTTGGTGGTGGTTGGGGATTGGGGGCTAGGGGGTAGTGTATGGTGGTTGGGGATTGGGGGTTAGTGCTTGATTTTACCAACCCCTACCCACTAACCCCTATCAACTATTACCTAAACCGTATCAAGGAATGTGCGCTCTGTTCTATTGAACATGATAATCCCTAATAATAAAATTACACTGATTACAATAAAACTAACTCCCAGCACAATCGATCCTGAACCCAGATAGGAATAGCGAAACAACTCAATAATTGGTGCGACTGGGTTCAAGCCCATCCAGAATCGCCATTTTTCTGGTAATGTTGAAAGTGGATAAATGATAGGACTGGCATACATAAATAACTGGATGCCAAATCCTACTAATACAGTTAAATCACGATACTTTGTGGTTAATGCAGAGATGATCATGCCCAACCCCAACCCTAACGCGGCCATCATCAATAGAAGGACGGGTGTGGCAAGCATCCATATATTTGGATGTATGTCTGCACCTTTCCATAAAAAGTAACCGAGGAACATAAGGAAAAAGATGAACTGTATTGCAAAGGCTATTAGCTTCGAAAATAAATGCGCTACTGGCACTGCCAATCTAGGAAAATAAACTTTTCCGAACAAGCCTGCGTTGCCGGTGAATGTACTGGAAGTCGCCGTTAAAACACCTGAAAAATATGTCCATATGACTATCCCTGCCATATAAAAAATAAAAGGTGGCACGCCGTCAGTGGACATCTGCGCGATCTTACCGAATATGATCGTAAAAGTAATGGTGGTGAATAATGGCTGTATAAAATGCCATGCCGG
>QIMC01000450.1 GCA_003232185.1 Flammeovirgaceae bacterium
CCTGGAAAGATTTGAAAGATAAGGGTATCAAATATATATCCATAGAAAAGTTTTTTAGTGCACCTAGTAAGAGTATTGGATTATGAATTGTGTAATGCGATAGGAAAATAAATGGTCGCTGTTGTCCCTATTTTTATGAAGAGACGAGAATGTATCATTGTTTGTCGGATTTGAGGTGAAGGGTTTTTGGAGTTTTATAGCCAAAGTGATCAGAGTGAATCAAATAAATGATTGCTGTTGTTATTTTCCCTTCGCTTACAAGGCGAAGGTTTTTGTGTTTAAGGCACCATTTTGTGTTTAAGGCAAAATATCTAAAACAGGAAAAACATATATGATCGGAGAGGGTTTATGAGTGTAGGATGGAATGTGAAAGCCCAGGATATTACTCAATGGACAGAAGCTAATCGAAGACAAGCTCAAGAAATCTTACCACTTCTAGTAAAAAAACTGATTTTGGCAAGTACAATCTCTTCATCATTACACTTTCCTGTAGGAGATAGTATTTTACATAGTGGCTGGGACGGAACTTTGACATCTAAAAAAGGCAATGAATTTGTTCCTGAAGGAGAATCCGTATGGGAACTTAGCACAATGAAGAAGATAAATCAAAAAGCAAATGAAGATTATTTAAAAAGAACTAACAAGACGAGAGTTTCGGAGAGAAAAATAAAAACGTATGTTTTTGTAACAACTCAAATTTGGAAAGGTAAAGAAACTTGGGTTAAAACTAAAAATGCTGAAGCGCGATGGAAAGATGTTAGAGCATTAAACTCAGTGGATTTGGAATGTTGGATAGAGATGTGTCCCGCGGTGCATCGGTGGTTTGCACGTGTGATAGGTAAAAGATCTGAAAAAGCTATTGATGTGGAGCAAGCATGGGAAGCCTGGAGTTGTGTTACAAAACCGCCTTCAAGATATGAGTTAATAATTGCTGGTCGGGATGAAAAATTAAAAGAGGTAGTAGATCGGTTAAAATTATCATCTTCGGTCGTTCGGATCCATTCAGAATCGGAAGAAGAATCTTACGCATTTGCCCTTGTTGTTGTCAGTCAATATTCAGAATTTAAATCACGATTTTTAGTAGTCACCGAAGAAAATGAATGGAATGCTTTAGTCGAATGCCACAATTCGTTAATACTTTTGCCTCGTTTTTCAAATCCTAAAAATATTGGATTAGCTATACAGCGCGGGCATAGCGTAATTTTACCGGGGGCACGCTTTGTTGGTAAGCAACAAAGCGTCATTGAATTGGATAAGCCGTCTCGCAACAAGCTTGTTGAGGCATTGATTTCTATGGGATTAAAAGAAGATGATGCAAAGACAGTTGTGCAGACAAGTAGGGGATATTTAAAACCTATTCGCCGTCATCAAAAGCTTGAACCATATGAAAGAAGTCTCCCGGAATGGACGAAACCTGAAAATTCCAGTCCATTGATTGCCGCATTGCTTGTAGGAGCATGGGCAGTTGATAATCCAAATGATTGTGCGCAAGTCGAAAAATTAGCGGATATCCCTTATGAGAAGATGGAAGAAAAGTTTTATTATTGGACAAATTCAGACGATCCTCCTGTAAGACGTGTTGGGAATGTCTGGCAGGTACTTTCACGTCAAGATGCATGGATGTTACTGAGTCAATATGTTAATCCGGTATATTTGGATCGGTTCTGTAAAGTTGCGGAAGAAGTTCTTCGAGAGTTGCATCCTCGTTTTGAACTAAAACCAGAAGAGAGATGGATGGCAAATGTATATGGCAAGAAAACTCGATATTCTGGTGTACTTAGACAAAGCCTTGCGGAAGCAATTGCGATGTTAGGAGCTTATGGTGATCAAGATTGTATCTCTCGAGGAGAATATTCGATTAGTGATAAGATGTCTGTACTCGTTCGTAGTTTATTGAAGGACGATATGAGTGGAAACCGTTGGGGATCTTTAGCTCATTATTTACCGTTATTTGCAGAAGCTGCTCCAGAAATTTTCTTAGAATGTGTAGAGACCGGCCTTCAAAGCGAAAATCCTTCTATAATGGAGTTATTTGTTGAAGAAGGAGATATGGGAGCATGCTTGCATTCCGGCTTATTATGGGCGCTAGAAGGAATTTCTTGGAATAAAGAACATTTTCCAAGGACTGTCCGCATTTTTGCGAAATTGGCACGTTTAGACCCCGGAGGAAGATATTCTAATCGGCCATTCAACTCTTTGCAAGAGATTTTTCTTGGATGGAAACCACAGACAAAGGTTTCACTTCAGGAGAGAATTCGAGTATTAAGCAATTTAATGCAAAATGAACCGGAAATTTGTTGGAAATTGCTACTGAGCCTTCTGCCTGAACATGGGGAAATTTCTACACGTATACATCAACCATATTTTCGGGATTGGGCAGAAGATTGGGAACCTACCGTGACAGAAAAAGAATATTTCGACCATGTTGTAGCCATTTCTGATTTGTGTTTAATGTTTATCGATGCGCAACCGAATATTCGCTGGCCCATGTTTCTTGACAAAAAATCGCACCTTCCTAAAAACATATTTGATAAAACCATTACAATTTTAAGCAAAAAGGGGAAAGAAGATTTTTCGTCTTCAGCGTTAATAGAAATTTACGAAAAGTTGAATAAAATTATCTCTCGTCATCGACGGTATTCTGATGCTTCGTGGGCTTTACAAGAGGATGAGCTTAAGAAATTAGAAGGAATTCTTGAAATTTTTATACCAATTGACCTGGTTGCAAAACATCTATATCTTTTTGATACACCTCTTCCAGACATTCCCGAAGTCAAGATATGGGTTTGGAACAACAAATGGAACTTATAGACCAATATCGCAGGAAAGGGTTAGAAGCTATTTGGAAATCTGAAGGTTTTTCCGGAATCGAACGATTGGCTTCAAAAGTAAAGGCAAATAGGAGTATAGGGGATTTATTGGCAAGATTAGAATTCACAGCCAAGATAGAGAGCAAAATACTGAATTGGTTAGATAGTCCTCTTTCTCCTATTGCACAGACGTATGTTGGAACTATGAATGCTTCAGATAATACGTGGAAAAAGAAAATACATAAGAAATACA
>QIMC01000222.1 GCA_003232185.1 Flammeovirgaceae bacterium
GGAATCAATGTAGTTACCCACAAACCTATAGCCAACCGGATGTCAGAAGGACGTTTGACTATTGACAAGGCCAGAGAAACCGGCGTAATCACCCACTTGCTGGCCTGGAGCGAGCGGCCCGAGTATGACCTGATCTTGTCCTGGATTAAAGATGGCGTTATTGGAGAGTTAAAAGAGATACATAACTGGTCATACCGTCCGGTATGGCAACAATGGACCAAACGCCCTCAAGACACTCCTCCAATCCCTGATGGTTTTAACTGGGACCTCTGGTTAGGTCCGGTACCGAATATACCTTATCATCCGAATTATACCAACAATGTATTTCGTGGATGGTACGACTTTGGAGGAGGAAGCATCGCAGATATGGGCCATTATAGTCTTTTTCCACTATTTGAAGCCTTTGGGATAGACAGGCCACCGGTTAGTGCCAGAGCCTTTGGCACTACCACCAGGGAAGCCATTGACAATGTATATAAATGGGTAGAAAATGACGTGGCATTCCCTCAAAGCTGCTTGATTCGATTGAAATTTCCAGAACAGGAAAGTCTTCCTGCTTTTGACCTTTGCTGGTATGATGGAGGAATGAAACCCTTCCCACCAGAGGAATTGGAAAAGGACAACAGAGACATTCCCGATGAGGGGATGATGTTTGTGGGTGATAAAGGAAAAATCCTGGCAGGGTTTCGTGGTGAGAAACCCGAAATTATACCTAAATCAAAAATGGATGGTTACAGTAATCCTGAAAGCATTGAAGAGGAGGATCGATTCAGTGAAGAAACCTGGATACAGGCAATTTTGAATAAGCAACAATCTCCTGGTAGTTTTATAAGAGCTGAAACCGTTACCGAAACCATAAACCTTGCCGCCATAGCATTGAGGGCAGGTAAACAAGTTGATTACGATTCTAAAAACATGAAAATAACTAATGATGAAGAAGCAAATAAGTATCTTACCAGAATGTACCGGCCAGGCTGGGAGCTCAGCTGATGTAACACCAGAATACCGGAAAAGTCGAAGGGATTTTATCCAAAAATCTGCTTTGCTGACCGGAGCTGCAATTATGCCCTTCACCCTGTCAGGTTTTAGTAAACTAAAAAATACCTCCACTATGAAAAAAGACGACATATCCCTGGCGCAATGGGCGCTAGTAGATGAAATCAAGTCCGGAAAATGGAAAAACCTTGATTTTCCCCGCATTGCCCGGGAAGTTTTTGATTTGAACGGTATCGAATTCGTCAATACCCTATTTGAAGTACCCCATGTAAACTATCTCAACCAACTTAAACAGAATGCAAACGATCACGGGGTAGATATGGTGCTAATTATGGTGGATGATGAAGGCGACGGGGCTGAATCAACTGCGGAATTGAGAAAGCAATTCGCCGTGAACCACCGCAAATGGATAGATATCGCTCACTACCTGGGTTGCGGTACTATAAGAACCAATTGCCGCGCCCCTAAAGATGCAGATCCAAAAGAGGCTTTGAAATGGGCCACCGAATCCTACCAGAAGTTATTGGAATATGCAAAACCGGCAGGGATCAAGGTGTGCATTGAAAACCATGGCGGGGTAAGCAACGACCCGGACTGGATGGTGGACCTGATCAAAAAGGTAGATGATCCAGAATTCGGCAGTTATCCAGACTGGCGGTCGCCCAGCGATGAATTTGACAATATCGATTATCTCAAGAAAACCATACCCTATGCATTTGGTCAGTCTTACCGAAACCAGCCCACAGAAGAACAATCTGCTCAAATGATCAAGATTAGTCAGGATTCGGGATATAAAGGTTGGTATGGCATAGAGTCTTCCGGCAGAGATGCCATTCATGAGGGGATTAAAATCCTTAAGAAGTACCTTTGAAATTATAAGTGATGAATGATGAATGATGAATGATAAGTTATTAATTATGAGCTTGTTATTTGTGGTGTTTTCCTGTGACCTGGTGAGAGCACAGGGTGTTAAGAAGATCAGCAATGATGAGTTGGTGGCACTTATGAAACAACCTGACTTGCAATTGGTCGATGTACGCACTCCGGAAGAAGTTTCTTTTGGCATCATAGAGGGTGCGGAACATAGGGATTTTTACCATCCAGAGTTCGCCTCTAAAATGACGGAATTGAACAAAAACAAACCGATAGTAGTCTATTGTGCGGCTGGCGGCAGGAGTGCTCAAACTGGTGAAGTTTTGAAGACAATGGGATTTAAAGAAGTCTATGACCTTACTGGTGGATTTCGTCATTGGCAAGAAGAAGGGAATCCGGTAAAAATATTGGAGTGATTTTCGGTAAGCAATCCTCGAAATTCCTGAGCACAATAGTCATGCTGGCTCTAGCACAATATAGTTGTATCCGGAGCACAGAGACCTTGTCATTAGATGAAGCTGCTATTACCATTTCTGTGGACGAATTTCTACGACACCTGGAAATTTTGTCTGATGATAAACTTATGGGCCGTGACACCGGATCACCGGGGTTTGATTCAGCTTCACATTATATAGAAGAAAATATCAGAGCATTAGGATTAATGCCTGGTGGCATACAAAATGGCTATCGCCAACCCATCACCTTTAATAATGCCCGGGTGGTAAATAATTCTGTAAGCTTTAAGATAAATGGTCTAAAACTCAATCCAGGGAGTGATTTTGTGGTTGCACCCCTTACCAATGTCAAAGAAGTCAAAATAAATGCTCCCATGGTATTTGCCGGTCTGGGAATTGATGCTGATGAGCTTCATTATAATGATTTTGACCAACTGGATGTCTCCGGTAAACTGGATGTCTCCGGTAAGGTGGTAATGATTATCAGGGATGCCCCAAAAAGCTTTGACCCGGTAGAGCGGGCGGTTGCTACCAGCAGTGAAACTACCGAGAAGACCTTAGTGGCCAAAGGTGCGTTAGCGGTGGTCAGAATTTTTCCAGAGTCCTTTGAAGGTGTTTCATCGTGGTCAATTCTAAGTAAAAAATTGGCACAACCTCGCTTAAGATATGTAGACGA
>QIMC01000238.1 GCA_003232185.1 Flammeovirgaceae bacterium
AGTCAGTTAAGGCTAGGAATAGATTTCTAGTGCATAATCCGGGTTAAACAATTCAGCGATATTCCAATTCCGGAACGAAGGACTCACGGGAGTCGTATGATATAGGAAAAGTGAATGGTTCAGCTTTTCAGGGATATGCCTAGAGCGGGTAGTGAAAGTATACCGACTTGCGGTTAATCAGTGATAGAACGTCTGCTTTCCCAGCTTTCGGAGGGCAGGCGGCCAATAGCGGCCGGTCAGGGAGAGTTAAATTACGCTCTCTTCGCTCATACATAAAGGTCATAGGCAGCAACATCGGTAGTGGGTATTCTATCTATGCTTTTTTCTTCATCCGGGGTGATCACCGTATTTATTTTCAATAAAGGAGTTTTTTGTAAAAGCTATGGTTAGCAAGATTTGTTACTTGCACAAGCCAAATTTTATTTGCTTTTTTTGGTAATTAAGTCAAGAGCAAAATTCAGTTCAGTGTCAACCCCGTTTAATAGGTCTTCAATCTTCGGAACAATATGATGATCAGCTAAGACTCCTCTACCCTTAATTGGGTTGAGATTGTAAACTTTTTTTGTCAATGGAATCATCACACGTATTTTACTGTTGGGTAATACTAATAATGCGTAGGCTTCACTGGTATTACCCTCCATTGTTCCTCCGCTTTCTTCTCCTATGAAGATAGCTGTGCTATAAGCTTTAATAAAACTTGCAACAACAGCGGCCATGGATCCAGAGGCTCCGTTGATTAATACATATAATTTCCCTTTGTAATGGTTGCTCGTGGGCTCTTGTTCAACTAAGCGAGGAACATAATGATAGAATTCTTTCTTTAGTCTATACATTCCGGTATTAGTTTTGTACATGATTGAATCAATAAATTGCAGGTCACTTCCATTTTCCAGGTACTCAACCACGGGTGGATACCCTGTAAATTTCTCCTCAATGTATGAAAGGAGTTTGTAAGGCTTCGTTATAAGGTAGGAAATCAATGCTTCTCCTGTTCCATCTCCACCTTCATTATTTCTTAAATCAAGGATTAAATTGTTGGTCCTCTTTTGCCTCAATTCATTGAATATATCATCGTATAGACTATAGAAGTCTTGTTCGAAATCATCCCTATGCATTTTGTGAAACGAATGTATCCTGAGGTATGCTATGTCATCGGTTAAATATTTGAATTCTAAAGGAGCATTATATTGTCGTCTGCTTTTATAGAATTTTTTGTATTGGTTAAAATCAAGTCCAGCAAATGTCAATACTAGCTTCTTAGACTTTAATTGCGGATGGACAAATTCCATTCTAAATGAATCCACATCCTCAATAAAAATTGGATAGTTTAAGTCAAAGAGGTTTTCATTTTGCGTCATGCAATAATCCTCAAGATGACGAATTTTAAAGGTTTGTATATAACCATCAGATGGAATGGTGGGAAGAAGGGTATTCAGAATCTCTTCAGCGGTGTGCCCATTGATGGACAAAATTTCCGAACCCAATGGCATTCCTTCACCTATTAGATAGCTTTTTAAAACGTAAATCCTCCTATCTATAATTTTTATTGAAAACGGAAAAAAGTGATTAGATTTTTCCAAATGCTGGTAGTAAAGTTTCGACGGTGTCGGTATTAAATGTTCATCATTAATTCTGGCACAGGTGAGCGCAATTTGTTTATAAAACTCCACCTCTGTCATCGACTTACCTAGCGCATTAATCTTATTATTCAGATAATTGGTAATACTTATGCTGTCTGCAAACCTATACAGACTTGGATATGTAGATTCTAATGCCTTTCTAAAGACTGTGTAGTCTTCTTGCAACTCTTCAGAAGAGTACCAGTTATTCTTTTCTAAATCAACTATATCTTGAGCTTCCAGAGCCATGCCGGTAAAAAGAAAAATTGATAGCACTAAGGACCCCCATAATAAGGTAATTATACGCATATATTTGAATCTAACCATTGCTGATAGCATTTCTACCAATATGATGATAAAGTTAGGTTATTAGTTGCATCAACCGTTTACATCCAGCTATTCCAATGATAGCCAAGGCTGATCCAGGGAGCACCATTGTTTTTCATGTGCGGAATGCTTCAGACTTTGATCTTGATCCCAACGCACTGTCGAAAGAAGACGGGCGGTATTTTTGGGCCGATACCACAAACTGTTCCATGCCTGTAAGAGAATAATTTGAATTAAGGAATTAGGAATTGAGAATCACTGGTGTCCGGATAAATTTTATTCTTAGGATAAATCACCCCGTACCGCTATTAATCAGAGGTTTTTATTCAATACATAAAAGCACCCCTTAACTAAATCATTAGCTTTACAATGGAGAGAACTCCACCCCCTACACCCCCGCCAGCGGGGGACAGTTAGCAACTATGTTTCATATCCGCTCTGGGAGCACTTTATATTTCAAATGTCCCCCTCAAGGAGGGGGAAGGGGGAGGAAAGTTAAATTCAGCAACACATTTTAACCGGACACTAGGAATTAGGAATTGGCGTGGGCATGGATTCAGGGGTGATCTGCAGATCTTGGAATAGGTGCTTACGCTCAGTGCTCAACGCATGGCGCAATCCTCTATAAAATTCCTAATTTGTAATTCCTAATTAATAAAGGCAATTTCGTAAGAGTTCGTGATATTTGAATTCAATGAAATTATGAGGAAGGTCCTATTTCCCCTGGTATTTGCGCTGACTCTTCTTTCTTGTCAGGATAAACAAAAGATTAGTTTTAACCAACAAATCAGGCCAATCCTAAATGACAATTGTCTGGTTTGTCA
>QIMC01000398.1 GCA_003232185.1 Flammeovirgaceae bacterium
GCATTTATAAGGAAAATACCAAAGGTAGTATTTTATTTTATTTAAGTTCGATAAAAATGAGACTACCCCAAATTGGGTGAACTTCAAATTCTCTTCAAAAACCTTGTTTATCTTTGTAAAATATGAAAGCGCTAGTAGTTGAAGATCATGCAGAATTAGCAGAGAATGTACATTTATACCTTGAAAAAGAAGGTTATGTATGTGAGGTCTCAGATTCGTTTGAGCAGGCGATGACAAAGCTTGGTGGGTTCAAATACGATGTAATGGTATTGGATTTGATGCTTCCAGATGGAAACGGACTGGAAATATTGAGATGGGCTAAACAAACACACCCAAATATGGGCGTACTTATTTTGTCTGCCAAAAATTCACTTTTGGACAAAGTGAAGGGACTGGAAATGGGAGCAGATGATTATTTGCCAAAACCGTTCCATTTTGCAGAGTTAAATGCCAGATTAAAAGCAATTTATAGGCGTAGGAAATTACAAGGCAACAGGGTTATCACCTGTCAGGACATAAATATAGATACCGAAACCATGGAAGTAAGGGCAGCAGACAACATGTTGGATCTTACAAAAAAAGAATACGAGTTGTTGTTATACTTCATCGTAAATAAAAACCGGGTACTAACCAAGCAAAGTATTGCCGAACATTTATGGGGGGACTACATTGACACTCTTGATTCATTCGATTTTGTCTATCAGCATATTAAAAACCTGCGAAAGAAGCTATCACATGCTGGGGCTATCGACTCAATTCAAACCATGTATGGTTCCGGTTATAAATTTTCCGATTACCAATGAGACTCATATTCAAATTTACTTTGTTGTTTCTCCTGATATCATTAGGTGTCTTCTTTCTTGGAGGAGTGATCACCTTTCAAGTGGTTAAGAAAGAGATCGATTTGGAGCAGGAGCGTTTCTTAAAGGAACGCCTTCAATCGGTTACTCGAATGATCGAAAGACGTCAGCCGACTGAGAATTTAATACGAGATAAAATTCAGATATATCCTTTACTAAAAGCAGGGGAAGAAACGGAAATCCAGTATTCAGACACAATAGTAATGCATAGCGATTTAGAGCGGCTAGAACCTCATATTAAATTGGACGTAACCCGTGAGATAAAAGGGAAATTCTATTATATATCTATTCATGATCTTATTATAGAAGACGACGACATAGTTGAGAGTGTCAGAGAATCAATGATCAAATTCTATCTGTTACTGACGGTAATAATGTTCATGGTTGGAGGAGTTGCCGGCATGTATCTGTTTAGACCCTTTAACCACACTTTGGAAAGAATAAAGAGTTTTCGTCTTGATCAGCAGCAGCCCATTCAACTCAAAAAATCAAGCACCACAGAATTCAATAAACTCAATGGTTTCCTGGAGGAAATGACCGGTAAAATTCAAAAGGATTATCAATCTTTACGAGAGTTTACAGAAAATGCTTCCCATGAGATGCAAACTCCATTGACTAATGCAATTGGCAAGTTGGAACTACTAATGTCTTCCGGAAATTTACCGGAAGAGGAAACTGGGAAAGTGATTGCCGCACTAGGCTCACTAAAGCATCTTTCCAAAATGGGGCAATCGCTGAATTTGCTTACCAAGATAGACAATCGAGAGTTTGAAAATATTGAGCCGGTCAATTTCTCAAATGAATTTGGTACTGCAATTGACAACTTCAAGGAACTGATGGATCTAAAATCCATTTCATTGCAGTGTGAACATCAGCAAGACGTGATGGTATCAATGGACCCTACATTGACCACTATACTTATCAATAATTTATTGAGTAATTCCATTCGTCATAATTTGGAGGGCGGGTTCATAAAAACCTTTCTTGATGAAACTCATTTGGTGATAGGCAACTCAGGACCGTCATTGGCGGTAGCGCCTGAGACACTCTTTGAGCGGTTTAGAAAAAATCGTCAAAAGGGTGATGGACTTGGATTGGGCTTGGCCATAGTCAAAAGAATCAGCGACGCCAGTGGATTTTCTGTAAATTATACCTGTGAAAAGGAAGAACATAGACTGGAAATAGTATTTAAAACCTAAAACTTCAAAATTCCTTCAGAATTGATACCAAATTGCTTCAAAAGGATAACCGAAATTAGAGCAAACTTAAATTAATGATGAAATCCTTTCTAGTAACTGTATTGATGATTTTGGGTACCGTGATGGTGTCTCAACAACCGGATTGGAAAAAGAGACAAGGAGCTGGAGGTTACGGAGATGGGCAGTCTCCATTTAAAGTAACCGGACAGGTGTTAGATGCTCAAAACGGAGAACCATTGGAGTATGTAACTACTGCCCTGCTGAGTCAAAAGGACAGCACCGTAGTTGGAGGAGCAGTGACCGATGTGAGTGCTACCAGGCGGGGCCGGTTTATTTTGCAAATACAATACATATCTTACAAATCCCGGTTTATTGGCGGCATTCGGTTGAACCGTGAGCAAATGGCAAAAGATGTTGGAACCATCAGCTTGGAGCCTGATACAGAAATTCTTGACGAGGTAGTAGTAGAAGGTGAGAAGAGTACCATGACCATGACTCTGGATAAGAGAGTTTTCAACGTTGGAAAAGATCTCACCAATGCAGGCAGGACCGCAGCGGACCTTCTGGATAATATACCATCAGTTTCCGTGGATGTAGAAGGTAATGTCAGCCTCAGAGGGAGCCAGAATGTACGTATCCTGGTGGATGGTAAACCTTCTGGATTGATAGGTATAAGTACTGCCGACGGATTAAGACAGCTTCAAAGTAATATGATTGAACGGGTGGAAGTGGTTACCAACCCATCTGCCAGATATGATGCAGAAGGATCGGCGGGGATTATCAATATTATTCTTAAGAAAGAGAAAAGGGAAGGTTTTAATGGAACCTTTAACGCCACGGTAGGCCACCCGGAAAATTACGGGGGTAGCTTTAATCTGAATTACAGAAAAAAATGGATGAACCTGTTTGCCAGTTATGGGGTGAATTATCGAAAGAATCCCGGCGGAGGCAAGACCTTCCAGACATTTTTTCCTGGTGATACCTTGTATTTCACCGATAGGGACCGCAAACATGTTCGTGGCGGCTGGTCAAATAACTTGAGATTTGGCTCGGATTTTTTCCTTAATTCAAAAAATACCATAACCGTTGCCGCGCTCTATAGAGTTTCAGATGAGGACAACCGTTCAGACTTGCTTTACCAGGATTTTGATAAAAATATGAATCTGTTGTACATAACAGATCGGTATGACAATGAACAGGAAATCGACAAGAACTCAGAGTATTCTATAAATTATACCAAAACCTTTTCAAAGAAAGGTCAAAAGCTCTCAGCTGATATCCAGTATCGGGACAATAATGAAATCGAGCAATCAGACATAAATGAAGTCACTCGAAGTGTTGAAGACGGTGCTCAAAAGCCAGAACTATTTCAGCGCTCACTTAACGATGAGTTTGATCGCGGTTGGCTAATACAGGCAGATTACGAACACCCTCTTGGAAAAAATGGCAAACTGGAATTAGGGGTGCGCAACAGCATTCGACGGATTGGGAACGATTATTTAGTAGAAGAGCAAAACGAAAATGGTGATTGGGAGAATTTGGAAGATTTCAGTAATGATTTCAATTACGATGAGAATATTTACGCTTCCTATGTCATGTTTGGCAATAAGATGAACAAATTATCATACCAATTGGGTGTTCGCATGGAGATCACCGATATACGTACTGAACTAGAACAAACCAACGAGGTAAACAATAAAAATTACACCGATTTATTTCCGTCAGTACACCTTACTTACGGACTAAAGAAGGAGAAGTCCTTTCAAGCTAGCTATAGCCGCAGAGTTCGCCGACCCAGGTTCCGCAGCTTAAATCCATTCTCATCCTTCACTGATGCCCGGAACATCCGTGCAGGAAATCCCGATCTCGATCCAACATATACAGATTCCTACGAATTTGGCGTATTACAAAATTGGAAAAAAGCATCGCTATACTACGCGGTTTATTATCGTTATTCAACTGATGTAGTGAGCAGAATTACCACCGTGGAGGATGGAATTACCTACACCAGACCAGAAAATATTGGATCCAAAGATGATATTGGACTAGAGATTACTTATTCTAATGAATTCAATTCCTGGTTAAGAATAAATGGAACGGCCAATTTTTATCATTCAGCTTATGATGCCTTTGCTAATGGAGAAGATCTTTCTACTGAAACCACCACATTTTTTACGCGCGTGATGTCTCAAATAAAGATTAAGAAAGAATGGGATTTCCAAACTACCCTCAATTATCGAGCGCCGCAGGAAGTCCCACAGGGTAGACGCCAGTCATATTTCGTAGTGGACATGGGGTTAAGTAAAGACATCGTGAAAGGTAAGGGAACACTCACTTTGAGTATCAGAGACCTTTTTAATACCCGAAAATGGCGATACGAGACCATCACTAGTACCTACACCTCTGTAGGTGACTTTCAGTGGCGCAGCCGCTCGGCAGTGCTTTCCATTAATTACAGGTTGAACCAGAAAAAACGTAGGCAAAGATCTGGCGGCAGAGGTAACTATGAAGGTGGTGGAGAGGGCGAATTTTAGTTGACCCAGTTACCATAAATAAAGTTTTGCAGCTAAGAACTGGTCGTAGGATATCCTACGACCAGTTCTATTTAATAACCTCAGTTCTATTTAATAACCTCAATTCTGTCTTTTGTTAATTTTTAGTTGTATTATTTATAGAATCTTATTAAAATAAGCTGCTGGAAATCCTTGCTTAAAGCGAATGACATGAAGAAACTCTTATTTGTATTAGCCTTAATTGTTTGTGGAAATGCTGCAAACGCACAATTTAAAGTAGGCGTTAATGCCGGAGTCCCGGTAGGTGATGCGGCAGATTACTACAGTCTAAGTGGGGGAATAGATCTTTACTACATGTTTGGTAAGAGTAAGGATGCCTTATTGAAATTCGGTGTGGCCTCAGGTTTTTTAAATTATTTTGGTGATGATATCGATGGAGGTGGAAGTATAGACGATGCGC
>QIMC01000101.1 GCA_003232185.1 Flammeovirgaceae bacterium
TCTGCATGGTTCAAGATCTTCAATGCACCATACATCCGATCTTCATTTTCAGATGTTTCGTTGGACTCTGCGGGATGAAATTTCTCAGGAAGACTTCGCATATAGTCCAGGTTTAATGTTTTTTTTCTAAAAACGGCTATGGCAGTATTTAGTGCAATGCGATACATCCAGGTGCTTTCCTTAGATTTTTTTCGAAAACTTGGAAAAGCTTTCCATAATTGGAACACAATTTCTTGAAACAAATCTTGTTGCTCCTCCCTGGTATCCCTGTACATGCGGCAAACCTTATGGATAATATTTTGATTTTCATCAACTATTTGAAGAAACTCTTTTTCCATCTTATACTGATTTCATCATCTGTATACATTGGATTTTCCTATAGGTTGAGTTAATTGGTCAAAAACTTACACATTGCAAATTATTTTCTAGCTTTCATTTATATCGACAACCCATCAATATCATGAAAAAGACCTTACTAGCCACCCTAATGGCATTGCTCCAAATGGCTTTATTAGGGCAAAACCCCCATCGCTATACTTCATTTAGTGAAGCGCTAAAAGAACCCGAGAAAGTGCTATGGCTTGATCTAAGCTGCGATGATTTGGTGGATTTTGAAAGACAGATAACAAAACTTCCGAATGTACAGGTGTGGTTTTCTAAAATAAACGGATGAAAGGACCACACACAGATCAGTTTTATTCCGAGCTGCCACTAAATGAAGTTTCAGTAAACCAGCTGGTGGCAGACAAGAAACTCTTTTTCCCTGTCCCGGATGACTGGCAGGTAGTGATGACCGATATTAAAGGATCTACAGCGGTAAAAGATGGATTACATCAGGCGGTTAACCTGGTTGCTACTGGAAGTATTATTGCCGGCCTCAATATTGCCCGCAAGGCCAATACTACCATCCCGTTTTTCTTCGGGGGCGATGGCGCTACTTTGTTAGTACCGGCATCTTTGGTTGATCAGATAATAAGGGCCTTAAATGAACATCGGGAAAACACCTCCAACAATTTTGGTCTTGAACTTAGGGTGGGGCATATATCAGTGGCAAAAATCTATCAAAAACAACATCAGCTGAATATTGCCAAAGTAAAGATGGGTGAAAAATTCTCCATCCCTATTGTACTGGGCGCTGGTTTGCGATATGCTGAACAGATATTGAAAGAAGACGATTTAGTTCCTTATGTGCCCGATGTAAAAGCCGCTGCCCTGGACCTTGATGGGATGGAATGCAGATGGGACATAGTAAAGCCCCCGCAAGACTTGTTTGAAGTGGTTTGTTTACTGGCAGTGGTTCGGAATGATGACCATCAGTCCGTCTTCTATAAAAAGGTGTTGGATAAAATCGATGAATTATACGGTCAGCAGCAAACCAGAAACCCCATATCGATTGGAAGGCTAAAACTACAAGCAACGCTAGGTAGGATGAATATTGAGATGCGCACAAAACTTGGCAAGTTTGCCCTCTGGTACTTGATCGAAAATTGGCTGATCACCTTATTTGGCAAGATTTATTTTCGATATGACCAGGGAGGGAAATATTATCTCAAGCGCCTGGTAGAACTGTCCGATACCTTAACCATCGATGGCAAGATAAGCACAGTCATTACAGGCACCGTCCAGCAAAGGGAATTGTTGGTTGCATCCCTGAATGAAATGGAACAGGCAGGTGAGATAATATTTGGCTGGCATTCCAACAAGGAAAGTGTGATATCGTGTTACGTACGTGACCGGCTCGACCAGCACATTCACTTTGTTGATGGATCGGAAGGAGGATATACTCAGGCAGCCGCTATGTTAAAGAAAAAGGCCTTGAATCTGGCTGGAAACTGATCATTGGGAAGTACTTAGATTGTCATGCTTTCTTTGGGAAGGAACTATATAGTTAAATATGAGTAAACTATATAGTTTCCCTGATCTCAAAGTCTCACTGATCCGTAGCCGGAGGCTACGGATAGCAGCTCCACTAAGTCATCGTCAATCGTCACTAAGTCATCGTCAATCGTCACTAAGTCATCGTCAATCGTCAATCGTCACTAGTCAATCCTCTTTGGCTTTCTCCCAATACCCATCCATCTCTTCCAGACTAAGCTCCGAAATGTCCTTCCCGTCTTTTTTTATAGCAGCTTCCAGTAGCTGGAATCTTTTGATGAACTTTTTGTTGGTGGTTTCCAGGGCTTCTTCGGGATTGATGTTTACAAACCTGGAGTAGTTGATCAATGAAAACAGAAGATCGCCAAACTCACCCTGCATTGCTTCCTGGTCAGCTTTCTGACTGGCTTCCAAAAATTCATTCATTTCTTCCAACACCTTTTCCCAAACCTGGTCTTTATGGTCCCAGTCGAAACCTACACCCCGGGCTTTTTCCTGTATCCTCATGGCTTTTACCAGTGCCGGTAATGACTTCGGGACTCCCCCCAAAACGGATTTATTGCCATTTTCTCGAAGCTTAATCCTCTCCCAGTTCCGTTTTACTTCTTTCTCATCTTGAACCTCAACATCTCCATAGATATGCGGATGCCGGTTAATGAGCTTTTCAGCCACTCCGTTCAGTACATCTCCAATATGGAAGGCGTTGGTTTCCGAAGCAATCCTGGAGTAAAAGACCAGATGAAGCATGATATCTCCCAGCTCATTTTTTATTTCCCCCAGGTCATCTTCCAATATAGCATCTGAAAGTTCGTAGATCTCTTCAATGGTAAGGTGACGTAAACTTCGGAAGCTCTGTTTTTGATCCCAGGGACAGTTTTCCCTCAATTCATCCATTATGGTCAACAACCGGTCAAACGCATGAAGTTTTTCGGCCCGTGAAGAATCGTTGGAAGCTTTGGGTTTGCTCATGCTGAGTAAGAACTTTATGGGAAGCCTGAAAGTTATGAAAATACGCTAACTTTAAACCCGGATTATGCATTAGACTTCGGAATAGATTTCTAGTGCATAATCCGGGTTGAACAAAGTTACTCAATTATGACCACCACCCTTTTAGCCATCGGGATATTGGCCCTGTTTTTTATTCTAATGTCGGTACGCCTTCTACTGATTAAAGGTGGAGAATTCAAGGGTACTTGCGCCTCTCAAAGCCCTTTTTTAAACAAACAGGGAGAAACCTGCGGCTATTGTGGAAAAACAGTAACTCCAGGTGATCCTTGTGCTAATCCCGAATCGGAGGTAGACAAGGTGCTTTCCAAGTTTAAGTAGATCTTCCCATTTTCAAAGTTAACTGTTCTGCAATAATTTTCCTGCATTTTACCTAAATTGCAGACCTCAACTGGACACTAAAACTTGTGACATTAATAATCTCAATATCTGGCATCAGGGGTACAATCGGTGGTTTACCAGGAACAGGTTTGACTCCGCCTGACATAGTAAAATATACTTCAGCATATGCTCAATGGCTACAAGCAAGATCCGATAACCCCAAGGTTGTAATAGGCAGAGATGCCAGGCCAACCGGGAAACTGGTGTCTCAGCTGGTCTGTGC
>QIMC01000185.1 GCA_003232185.1 Flammeovirgaceae bacterium
GCTTCTTTATCAGTACTGGATGAATTGGCAAAAAAACGAGAGCTTCTAACAATCTCACATAATGAAAACACCTTTGCTGTAATCAAGGTCGACCAGGAGATCAGTTTAGTCAAAGAGCAAGTAGCAAGTTACCTACAGGCCTACCAAAAAGAGCTGCAGAGTGAACAATTGGTGGTCGGCTCCAAGAGGTTAACCTTAGAAAAAAGGCTGAGAACTTTGCCAGCCCAAGGTACGGAGTTTACCAGTAACCAGCGAAATTTTAACCTCTACGAGGAATTCTTGCTTACATTAATGCAATTAAAGGCCGACTTCCAGGTGGCCCAGGCAGGTACCGTTACTGACTTTATTATCTTATCAGCGGCGGTGCTTCCAGGTGCACCTGTCTCACCAAATAGATTGATCATCTATGGCCTGGGAGTGGTAAGTGGTATGATTTTTAGCCTGATGTTTGTTGGAATCCGTTATGCCTTGCATAATAAAATAACTAGTCAAATCGAGCTAGAAAGACTCACATCCCTTCCCATTCTGGGGCTGGTACCCGAATACCACAAGGAAAAAATGGAGTTGAGTAAGCTGGTAATTGACAAAAGCCCTAAATCTCCGGTGAGCGAAAGCCTCCGCTCCATCCGTACCAACATGGAATTTTTACGGGTTTCTGAAGGGCCGAAAATAATCTCTGTAACTTCTACCGTTAGTGGTGAAGGCAAGACATTCCTGGCCATCAATCTTGGAGGGATCATTAGTTTATCAAAGAAAAAGGTTCTTCTGGTTGACATGGATATGAGACGTCCAAAGATCCATTTGGCCTTCAATCATGAAAAAGCGGGCAAAGGTCTTTCGACAATATTAATTAATAAACACTCGTTTCAGGATTGTTTATTACCAACCGACCTTCCAAATTTTGACTATTTGCCCGCCGGCCCCACGCCTCCCAATCCCTCTGAGTTACTAATGGGGGAGGAAATGGATCACCTATTCGAAGAGATGAAGCAGCAGTATGATACCATCATTCTGGACACCCCTCCGGTAGGCTTGGTTACAGACGGCATACTGGCAATGAAAAAAGCAGATATATTGATTTATGTCATCCGGGCTGATTATTCCCGAAAAGAGTTTGTAAATACCTTGAATAGATTGGCGAAAACCAATAGGTTTAGAAACCTCTCCATCATACTGAACTCCGTTCAAATTACCAGCAGAGGAGGGTATGGATACGGGTATGGTAAGGGTTATTATGAGTAATTGTTTATATTAAAGTACCTGGTGATATCATTTTTAAAAAACCGAAAAGTACAGACAAGTGTACGCCCCTTGATGGTTGACATGCACTCTCACCTTATCCCTGGGGTGGATGATGGGGTTAGTACCATCGAGGAATCCCTCGAGATTCTTAAAAACATGTCAAAGATGGGTTTTCAGAAAGTAATTACCACTCCTCATGTAATGAATGATTTCTACCCTAATACCACTGAGGACATTAGAAATCGGGTAAAAAAGCTCCAGATTGAGGTTGAGGCGGCAGGCATTGATATAGAAATTTCAGCAGCAGCAGAATATTATTTGGACGAATACCTGATGCAGATGTTGGAAGAAAAGAGAGAATTACTAACTTTTGGTGATCGATACTTGTTATTTGAAACATCCTTTTTAAATGAGCCTGCTTATCTTCGCGAGGGGATTTTCCAAATTATTTCCAATGGAATGACACCAGTTATGGCTCATCCTGAAAGGTATATTTTTGTACAAAATAGACCAGAAATGCTAAACGACCTGAGAGAAAGGGGACTGTTACTACAAATCAACACCATATCCCTGAGTGGATACTACAGCAATGCAGCCAAGAAACTGGCTGAATTATTAATTGATGAAAAAGCCATTAGCTTCCTGGGCACAGATTGTCACAACATGAAACAATTGGAAATGATGGAATCGACTGTAGATCAAAAATACTTTGACAAAGCTTTGCAGTTAAACCTGCTTAACAACTCTTTGTAATGGCACAGAACTCGAAACAGCGCAAAATCAAAGACCTCATTCAATTGTTCCGGGAGCAAATGGAAGATGGTGCTTTACACTTTTTTGATATTGAGGAGATTGAAAACTTATTTAACCATTTTACCGACCGGTCCTTTTATTCCAGAGCGCTAAAAGTTAGCGAAATCGGGGCCGAACTTTATCCCTTCTCTGTTGATATGATTCTGCTAAAGAGCCAGGCACTGGTCAACCTCGAGCGCTATAACCTGGCATTGAGTATTATAGAAAAAGCAATTGTTATTCAACCAAATGATGCTGAATTATTGGTAATGAAGGCAAACATCCTATCAATTCGGGAACAGTATAGCGAAGCAATAATAGTGCTGGAACAAGCATTGGTCTTTTCATCGAATGTAGACGACATCTATTTTCTGATTGGATTGGCCCATCAAAATGCCAACGATTTTAAAATGGCAATAATATCATATAAACAAGCCATTGAGGAAAACATGCAACATGATGGTGCATTATATGAGCTGGCCTATTGCCTGGAAATAACTGGAGACCTGAATGACAGTCTTGATTACTATAACAAGTTCATTGATAGCGATCCCTACTCGCATCTTGGCTGGTATAATCTGGGAATAATTTACCATAAACTTGGCAAGAATAAAGAGGCGGTAGATGCCTACCAATACGCGTCCCTGATTAAAGAAGATTTTTCATCCGCCTATTTCAATATGGGAAATGCCTATATGAGCATGGAACGATACAGTAAAGCCCTGGACTC
>QIMC01000161.1 GCA_003232185.1 Flammeovirgaceae bacterium
TCCCTCAAATCCAAAATGGGTCTTACGTGAATTACTCCAACACTCGCATGAGCATACAAAGCAGCTTCTGCTCCATGCTTTTCACAAATTTTCAATACCTGGTCAATATATTCCGGCAAATGAATAGAAGGAATGGCTGCGTCTTCGATAAAAGCAAGTGGTTTTCTATTGCCCTTGATACCAAGCATCAGGCCCAGTCCTTTTTTTCTTATTTCCCATACATCGTCATAGGCAGGCCCCTCAGAAAACAACGGATGAGCATAACCAAAACCCCGATCCTTCTGATCCGATATCATTGCTCCTGCCCGACTCATCACCTCTTCTTTGGTATCTCCGTAAAATTCGACAATCAACACGGCTACAGGATCTCCTTCGATGAAATGGCTGTGGCGTCTGGTGGTCAGGTTTTCACGACTCAATCCTATTACCACGCTATCTAGTATTTCCACTGCAGAAGGTCTGAATTGAAGCATGGCCTCTACCGCCTGAATAGCTTCAGAAAGCGTTTCATAATGGATTACAGCAACACACTTATGCTTGGGGAGGGGTTCTAAATTCAACTTCAGTTCCAAAGTGATTGCTAAAGTACCCTCGCTTCCACAGACAACTTTGCTGAGGTTCCAATGATCATCCGTTATAAACTCATCCAGATTATACCCCCCTACGCGCCGCATTACTTTGGGAAAGCGGGAAGCTATTTCTTCGCGATTACGTTCGATGATTGTTTTGAATTTTGAATAAACATTAGCTTCCCTTCCGCCCTGTGCAATTACCTGATCATACTCTTCTGGTGATTTTAAAGACAGATCCATAACAGTTCCATCACTTAACAGCACTTTCGCCTCCAACACATGATCTACGGTTTTACCATAAAGAATACTCTTGGTACCTGAACTATTGTTCCCAACCATTCCGCCCACATTGGCTCGACTACTGGTAGCAGGGTCCGGAGCAAAGTGTAAACCATAGGGTTTTAGCACCGCATTGAGGTCATCACGTGCCAGGCCAGGTTGGACCTTAACCCATCGCTGGTCCGGGTTTATTTCCAGTATTTCATTCATGTACTTGGAGAAATCCAACACCATTGAAGCACCCACAGCCTGACCGGCCAGGCTGGTGCCTGCACCTCGCGGCAATATGGAAATATTCTCAGCGCTGGCAATAGCAACGGCTTGCCTTACATCTTGTTGGTGCTTAGGAAAAACCACCACTTTTGGCCAAATCTGATATATGCTGGCATCCGTAGCATACATACCCAGGGTGTAGCTGTCATCGAGTACCTCACCATCCAGTTTAGATCGTAACCTTTTGGTAAGTGCAACCACCGTTGGTTCTGTTCTGTACTCCACCACTTAAATAACAATTAATGAAACTTTAAGTTTATGAGTTTACGGTATTTAAGTAAGTATCAGGTGTTTAACAAAAAATAACGCGTGTTAGTGTCAAAAAGATGCACTTAGCTATGGCTATGCTTACTTTTTCTTATTTCGTAAAATGCAAAAAATCGCTGCGACTTATACATCATTTCATACATGACACGACACTAGTAATTAAAGCTCGCCCAATGATAATCACCCACCTTCCATTCCCCTTTTCGTTCACCGGACAGTTGGGTAACCAGGGAGCTAGTGTGTCTCTGCTGGTTGTTTTCGTAAACCCTTAATGTTGTCGTGTAGCTGGTTACAAAGACATCACCTTTTACTTCAGTATACAGAAACTTGGTTTCACCAAAAGACAGTGAAATGTTATTTGTGGCGAGCAGTTGATCGAGAAACTCCTCAAAACTACTGTCGTTATTTCTTCTTACAGAAGGTACATTTTCTGTGTTGATCCTGATAGCACTGGTAGTGTACTTGGGAAGGAAATATTTTAGGACCTCATTGGTGTTATCGGTTTTAAACATTGAAGCCCATCCCCTATGAAGATTATTAACCAATGCTTCAATAGCCGCTTCATCAGCCTCACTGGCATTGAAAACCGGGGCATCTCCCCTTAACTCCTGTACCTCCTGGGCCAGGTCATGTACTATGGTTTGCAGGCTATCAGCTCGTTCTACTGCCTCACGTGTTGCTGCCAGCTGTTGATCATAACTTATACTTAATTGGCTGTTCTCCGCCATCAGAACATCATATTGTTCTGTATCCTGACTGCAACCAAAAATCATGGTACAGAATATCAGTGAAGTTATGGTAGGTTGTATAATCTTCGATCTCATAATTTATAATATTTATGTTCTATTTAGTTAGTCATGCTGAAACTACTAAAATATGATCACCTCAAACAATTTCCTTTTATCTAAATTTTATAATGTCTATATATGTAATGGAAATCAGTTATATTTCCCTGCCACAAATGATCGTTCAAAAGACAATAAATAATATCGTCATGAAATCTAAGAATAAACTAAAGCGAAGGCAATTTATTAAGGCAGCAGCGGCCACCACCGCCACTATTACTATCGTACCCAGTCATGTTATTGCGGGAACGGGCCATGTGCCTCCATCAGACAAGATCAACATTGCCAACATCGGATGTGGCACTCAGGGGCTGCGCGAAATGGGCTCGCTGCTTACTAATGATCAAATACGAGTAGTAACCGTTTGTGATATCAATAAATATACAACTAACTATATTGACTGGTCACCCCATGGCCTCCGCAACGGGATACGTAGGGTTTTGGAGGACGAATCCTGGTGGGACGGCGTAAAAGGAATCCCCGGTGGAAGAGACGTGGGCAAAGAGTATGTTGAAAA
>QIMC01000233.1 GCA_003232185.1 Flammeovirgaceae bacterium
TTAAGGTTTTATAGATTTCTTATTGGCACCTTTTAATTAAATTCTAATTTTGCTCCCTGGAAGTGAACATTGGGAAAGAAATGGATTTTACTAAGGACCTGGAAGAGATAAAGGTTCTTGCTGTAGTACAGCAAGCTGCACGTGAATTAGGATACCCGGTTTATTTAGTTGGGGGATATGTAAGGGACCTTCTACTAACCAAACCCGGAAAAGACATAGACCTGGTCTGTGTCGGCAGTGGTATTACACTTGCAAAGCGGGTATCAACATTGGTTTCAGGTAAAACAAAAGTAACCGTCTTCAAAAATTTTGGTACCGCCATGCTCACCCTGGGAGGGTATGAATTGGAGTTTGTGGGTGCTCGAAAAGAATCTTACCGCCATGATTCTCGAAAACCAATAGTTGAGGATGGCTCCCTGGAGGACGACCAAAGGCGGCGTGATTTTACCATTAATGCCATGGCTATAAGTCTGAACGAAGTTGACTATGGGCAGTTACTGGATCCATTTGATGGAGTTCAGGATCTAAGGCGGAAAATGCTTAAAACACCACTGGATTCAGAGATTACTTTTTCAGATGATCCTTTAAGAATGATGCGGGCCATACGCTTTGCCTCCCAGCTTTCATTTGATATCGAGGCCCAAACTTTTGATGCTATCGTAAAAAATGTTTCCAGGTTGGAAATCGTCAGTATGGAACGGATTACCGATGAGCTTAACAAGATTATATGCTCACCAAAGCCATCTTATGGGTTTAAGTTGTTATTTCATAGTGGTTTGCTCCGTAAATTTTTTCCTGAACTGGCTCAGCTTCAAGGGGTGGAAAAACGAGATGGGAAATCCCACAAAGATAATTTTTACCATACATTACAAGTACTGGACAACATATGTGAAAGTACGGATAACTTGTGGTTGCGTTGGGCTGCTTTGTTACACGATATCGCCAAACCAATTACCAAGCGATTTGACCCCAGGGTTGGTTGGACTTTTCACGGACATGAAGATCGGGGTGCCAGCATGGTAAAGAGAATATTTAAGCAGCTGCGTTTGCCGTTAAACGAAAAGATGAAGTATGTTCAGAAGCTGGTTAGGTTGCATTTAAGACCAATCGCATTGGTAAACACTCAGGTAACGGATTCCGCAATAAGAAGACTAATCTATGATGCAGGGAACGACCTGGAGGACCTAATGACTCTTTGCCGTGCAGATATTACCTCCAAGAATCATGAAAAAGTAAAGAAATACCTGCGAAATTTCAACAATGTAGAACAACGAGTCAAAGAAGTAGAGTCAACTGATCAGATAAGAAATTTCCAACCGGTAATAACCGGAGCAATCATAATGAAGACCTTTGATATAGCTCCTTCAAGAGTTGTTGGGGAAATGAAAGAGGCGCTGAAAGACGCAATTCTAGACGGTAAGATCCGGAATGAATTCCAACCGGCTTTGACGTTTATTTTAGAATTGGGTAGAGAAAAGGGTCTTACTCCAAAGGAATCTACAGGAGAACTATAAACCAACATATTGGATTCCCAAATATTATTAATACAGATGTAATAATTCAGTGGAATCTGGCCCACATCCGTAGCCCTATTAATGTATTTTTATTTACAGGAGCCTGGTACTTAGCTAGCTGTGACATGTAGTTGCATGGTAATAGAAATAGCTTGTCTGGGACTGTAAGGATACATTTTTCAAATTTTCATTTACTGCGATCGTTCCAGGTAGCTGGCTATAATTTCATTTGAGCATTATAGGTAACGATCACATCAATTGAAGGTGTGTAAGAATTAACGAATTCTTTGCGATATACGGTGGATAAGATTGTAAAATTTGGTTTAATAATGATATTTTGGGGTGTGGCCATTAATTCTTCCTATGGTCAACAAACACCAATATACAGTCAGTTCTTTCTGAACCCATATGTTTACAATCCAGCGTTTGCCGGACAAAATGGTCGTTCGGTGGCTTTTATGAGCTATCGTAAGCAATGGATTGGAATAGATGGTGCCCCGGAAACCTCCACATTAAGCTTTCATACACCTACCAAGAGAAATATAGCGTTAGGAGGCACGATTTATCATGATAAAAGATCATTGCTTAAATCGACTTCTGTTGCTCTTTCATTTACCTACAAGGCAATATTGAGTGAGCATCAATACATTAGCTTTGGCTTGTCAGGTGGAGTATCGATGAATAATATACAGTTGGAAAATATCAATGACCCAGCCATTCTAAGTGATCCGGCTTTGTTCGACCTGGTTGATAATAATTTAAACCCTATTGCCAGTTTTGGCATTAACTACCATATTAATGGGTTTAATCTTGGATTCACTTTGCCGTCGTTGTTTAAACGGGAAGTTGTAGGCATAGAACAATTTGCCACCATCGAATTGGACCCTATTAATAACTATACCATCATGAGTAGTTACAAATTCCCTCTTGGCGGTGGTTCCTTATTTTTAGAGCCACATGTATTGTACCGGGTGACGGAAACCTTACCCAACCAGTTGGAAGTCCTGGCGGTGTTGCATGTGAAGGATCTAATTTGGGTCGGTGGTAGCTACCGACAGGAATATGGCGCAACTGCGTTGCTGGGTTTAAATATTAAGGATCTGATGTCAGTTGGGTATGCTTATGAATTTGCCAATACCCTGGTTGATGGAGTTCCTGATGGTACCCATGAGGTACAACTTAAAATAAACATAGGCAAGTCAAAAGAGTTTACTAAACGGGTCACAAGATAGAACCGGCTGGTAATAGAAATGCTCGCTTCTACTCCGATGGTGGGATGAATGAATTTATGGAAGCGTCACCAGCAAAGGAAGTTATTCCTGAATCAAATGCTGATGTGGCTGAGGAGTATGACCTTGATACTTATTATCATGATGAGATGATACCAGGTCATTATGTTATTCTTAACCAGCAAGATTCATTTGAGGAGGCCTATCAGTGGCAAACATCATTAAGAGATATGGCCACAAGGCATCTTTTGGCTACAGCAGCAGAGATAATAGTTACTATGTATACCTATTTAACTCTGAAGATTACCCTCAAGCGGAGCAGGAGTTGGAAAAAACCAGGTTGTTGGAGTTGTTTGAGGATGCTTATTCATTAGAAATTGATTAAAGCGATGAAAGCGAGCCTATTTTCTAAGTTTGGTGTCTGGATTTGTAGCTTACTTCTGTTCTATTCAGTGGTTAATGCCCAAATTCCGGTAGTTGAAGCACTGGATAAATCATTCGCACCAGTAGGAGATACTGTTACCATAAGTGGCAGTGGTACAGACGCATCCATAATTCATGTTCAATTTGGTTCGGCCGAAGCAGAAATAGTATCAATAGCGGATGCACAACTAAAAACCCTGGTCCCTGGTGGTACTACCTTTAGTAGCGTTTCAGTATCAAACACAACCAACGGTAACATCGGCTATTCATCTCAATTGTTTTTCATCAGTTTTAATGGCACTGCTTTTGATCCGAGCTTGCTTACCGGCCCATCCACTTTCGCGGCACAATCAGGGATTTTTG
>QIMC01000293.1 GCA_003232185.1 Flammeovirgaceae bacterium
TGGCAACAGGCTTTAACAAGAGCTTCTTCCGATAAGGATTTGTAAAGATTTAATCCCATAAATTACCTTCTAACCTACTGATGCAAATTTATCAACATGAGTTGCATGCTTCTGAAAAAATTATAGAATCAAGTTTGAAATTCCATTAAATATTCAACCATAATGCACGCTCCCGTACAAATTCGTTCGTTAGCGTACATTCTTATTTGCTAATTCGCAATATATGCTCCGATTTAGTAATGGCATATTTCTTGTTTGTATAATGGTAGAATAAATCTATGGCCTAGAACTATGTTTAAAAACTATCTAAAGATTGCTTTCAGAAACCTTCAAAAGCAGAAGTTTTATGCCTTTATTAATATTCTGGGTTTATCAATCGGAATCGCAGCAGGGCTAATGATTGTTGTTTACATCGCAGATGAATTAAGCTATGATCGGTTTCATGCGAAAGCAGATCATATTTACCGTGTTACTGTCAAAACCCAAATCTCTGGGCAGGTTAGCCATATAGCAACTAGCTGTACTCCTTTCGCCCCCACGGCAGTTGAAGAATTCCCAGAAGTAGAAGAAGGGTTAAGACTGGCCTTTGAGCAAGATATTATTGTATCTAAAGAGGATAAATCATTTATCGAGAAAAGTGTCCTGTTAGCAGATTCCAACTTCTTTAGCGTATTCTCTTTTAAGCTACTACAAGGAAGCCACGTGACTGCACTGAAAGACCCCAATAAAGTTGTGCTAACCGAATCAATGGCCAGAAAATATTTCGGTAACAGCGGGGTGGACTCTTCACTCCTTGGTAAATCACTAAGAGTTGGTGATACCGATTGTGTGGTGACTGGTATAGTTGTCGACCCCCCAAGTAATTCACATTTTGACTTTGATTTAATCTTGTCCATGAAAACTTTGGAACATATGAATGATGAATGGACCAGTAATAATTACTATACATACCTTGTTCTGAACCCAGAAGCAAATTGGAAGGATTTGGAGGGTAAGTTTAGTGCTTTGATTGAAAAATATGTTGGACCAGAAATTGAACAATACCTGGGGGTTTCCTTGCATAGTTTTAAGGAGCAAGGAGGTGACTACGGGTTTTTTCTACAACCACTTACGGACATACATTTAAACTCCAAACTTGATGATGAAATTGGAGTTAACGGGGATATCAATTACCTCTACATCTTTGGTATTATTGCTATTTTTATGGTTGTCATTGCATGTATCAACTTTATGAATCTGTCGACTGCCAGGTCTGCAAATCGTGCAAAGGAAGTGGGCATAAGAAAGGTAGCAGGCGCGACAAGAAGCGGTCTTATCAATCAGTTTCTAACCGAATCGATGCTATTAAGTTTTATTTCAACTGTTTTAGCGCTTGGATTGATTTATCTTTTATTACCGTCATTTAATACCATTGCTAACAAAGAGATTTCCCTTTCCCTTCTATTTGATAGTCGATTTCTTGCGGTACTTACTTGCTTCATTATATTCATTGGATTACTTGCCGGAAGTTATCCTTCCCTTTATTTAACATCCTTCAAACCAGCACAGGTATTGAAAGGCAAACTCAGAGTGGGTTTTAAAAGTAGTGTCATCAGAAGTTCTTTGGTAGTTTTTCAATTTAGCATTTCCATAGGTCTAATTGTCAGTACACTGGTTGTTTTTAAGCAATTGAACATGATGCAAACTAGGAATCTGGGGTTCAACAAGGAGAATGTGCTTATCATTGACAATGCTTTTTGGCTTGGTAAAAACCTGCAAGCTTTTCAAAATGAATTGGAGAATTATAATGGAATCGTTGAGGTAAGTAACAGTAGTTCAGTACCTCCCAACCTTGATAACAATACCGTTTTTAAGGCATTGGGTAAAAACCAACAGGATCAATTATTGCAGTGGTATCGGGCTGATCAGGATCATTTGGCCGCGTTGGATATTAAGCTACAAGCTGGAAGATACTTTTCGGACGACTTCCCTTCTGATTCTTCAGCAATTATCCTCAATGAGGCAGCTATGAAATCTATCGGCTGGAAAAACCATGAAAATCAAAGGCTCATTACTTTCAATAGAAGTCCGGAGGGAGATGTGTTAAATGTAATTGGCGTGGTAAAAGATTATCACTTCGAGAGCCTGAAAAGCAGAATTCGGCCTATGGCTATCGTATTGGGTGGTGGAAACCTGATTTCAGTAAGAATGACCCCAGGTAACTTTCAGCAAAAAGTTGAACTAATTGAAGCCAAATGGAAGCAATTTGTGCCTGAGATACCCTTTGCGTTTTCTTTTCTGGACGAAAACCTGGAACGATTGTACAGAAGTGAAAGGGGTTTACTAAAGATATTTATCACATTTACTTCTCTGGCCATATTTATAGCTTGCCTAGGTTTACTCGGATTGGCCACTTTTGCTGCAGAGCAGCGATCAAAGGAAATAAGTATCCGTAAAGTTTTGGGTGCTAGCGCAGTACATGTGATGATGCTCATGTCGAAGGATTTCACAAAACTGGTACTGGTTTCGTTTGTTTTAGCAATTCCTCTTGCCTACCTGTTTATATCAAAATGGTTGGAAGAATTTGCATACAAGGTGGACATTGGGATAGTAAGTTTTTTGACCGGAGGCCTGATTGCTTTGTTGATTGCATGGCTAACGGTAAGTTACCAATCAATTAAAGTTGCGGTCGCCAATCCGGTGGATTCCTTAAGAACGGAATGAACTGTCAATGAAACCGTGCGTTTT
>QIMC01000456.1 GCA_003232185.1 Flammeovirgaceae bacterium
CAAATGGCTGCGGCAGCTGTTCCAAGCATTATAATAATTATTACCGGACTGATCCCGGTTTACCTGTTGAATGTACTGATTACCAAAGGAAATAAGTAGTGAGCATTTTAAATCTTCGAGCAGTAGAAAAGAGGTATAATTCCAATTCAGTGGCGGTTATAAATATAGATCTTGAGGTAGCCGAAGGGGAACTACTGGCATTGGTTGGAGAAAGTGGATGTGGAAAAACTACCCTTCTTAGGCTAATCGCAGGTCTGGAAGAACCTGATCGCGGTTCGATTGAAATAGAAAACACCCAGGTGGCTGGAAACATGGAGACAGTTCCACCACAACAAAGACCGGTGGGATTTGTTTTCCAGGACTACGCGCTTTTTCCTCACATGACGGTTGCACGCAATGTTCTTTTTGGGTTGTACTCCTGGGCAGATGAGCAAGCCAGGCAAAGGGTTATTGAGGTATTGAAGTTGGTCAACTTAACCGGGTTAGAAAACAGGTATCCGCACCAGTTGTCCGGTGGACAACAACAACGGGTTGCCATGGCACGTGCACTGGCACCAAAGCCCAAATTGTTGTTACTGGATGAACCATTTAGCAACCTGGATACCGTGCTAAAGGACCAGGTACGTCAAGAGCTTTCCATTATTTTAAAACGGTCGGGGACTACAGTGATTTTAGTGACTCACGATGTGCAAGATGCGCTATCCATGGCAGATAGGATTGCGGTACTGAAAGATGGCAACCTGCTTCAGGTAGGGTCGCCTGAAACTTTATATCAGCGCCCAATAAACACTTATATCGCTTCTTTTTTTGGTAAAGCCAATCTGATACCTGCAACTTGCAGCAGTGGGGAAGTGGTTAGTGAGTTAGGTACCTTCCAAAGTAAATATGCCGGCAAATCCGGGATGCTTTGCTTAAGGCCACAGCATTTGCATGTGGTAAAGAACCAACAAGAGGGTATAGCCGCTGAAATAGTTGCGTTAAAATTCATGGGAGAACACCAACAATTAAAATTGAAAATTGGCACCTGTGATCTATGGTGCCATGAACCTATTGATATGAATTACCAGGTGGGACAGCAGGTAATTCTGGCAGTTGACTTGAACCAAATACACATCATTGAAACCACAGTAAATTTCTAATGACAATTCTGGTTTTAACCCAGAATTTGCCAGTATCTGTTTAGTACTTGCATTGAGCTATCTGCTCACTTAGCCAATGTTCTGCGTTTTCTATTGATTCAAACGACTTAAACTCAAATCCTATCATGCGTGATGCAAGATCTTGAGAGGTTAATTGGGAAGTAATCATGGGAGCGGTAACATGAGCAACATACTGTAATCCAGCTTTTATTGCCATTGGTGCCCATTTATGTTCAATCCAATGATTAATCTCAAACAAGTTTCCCTCAGAGATGCGACGATCGCTTAGAACATAGGGGCATGCCTGTTTGGTAAGAAGATTTGTGTATTGAACTAAGCTTGTTTTCAAGTCGTCCAAAGTAACTTTGCCAACCCACTGTACATAAATCCAGGGTACATCATGCTCCTTTGAAACATATGCGAATATCTCACCAGATGAAGATCTTATCTCTAATCTTTTCATTTCTTAACCAGATTCGCAGTAAAGGTAAATTAATTATCAAAATAATACCATAAAAATGCTTGCAATTTTCACATATTTCTCACAGGAAAGATAAAATCCCTGTAAATGTATTTACCTCCTCTCATTAAATAAGTATCTTTCTTTAGAGCATAGAAAAGAATTCATTGAATTGTCTACAAAAATATACCAATGATGACTCACGTTTTCTGGTAATTGACGGGTCATTAGTTCACTATCGGGTAGAGGGTGAAGGCAACCCACTGTTGCTAATACATGGTGCTTTTTCAAGTTTACATACCTTCGATAACTGGACCGAAATCCTATCAGGTAACCACAAAATAATAAGACTGGATCTTCCGGGGTTTGGCCTATCTGGTTCAATGGTGGGTCATGATTATAGTATTAAGGCGTTTCTCAATTTTATAATAAAATTTATGAATCAGCTGGGGATCGAGCAATGCGATGTTGCGGGCAGTTCCCTTGGTGGATGGCTCGCCTGGGAGATGGCCCTAAGCAAACCGGCCAGAGTAAAGAAGTTGGTACTAATATCTTCAGCAGGCTTTATGGAAGACAACAATGTGCCGCTTCCATTCAAGGTAGCCCGTACACCGGTGTTGGGCAGAGTAATAAAATACGCAATCAAGAAAAATGTACTTAGGAAATTCCTGAATCAGGTTTTTGTGGATCAGAAAAAAGTTACTGATGAATTGGTTGATCGGTACTATGATTTATTTAATAGAGAAGGAAATGCGGAGGCATTTTTTTCTTTGGCGAACGCCAAATACAGGAATCGCACCAATAAACTAAAGGACATAAAAGCACCTACCTTAATTATATGGGGAGAGGATGATAACTGGATGCCTCTGGAGAATGGCTATTGGTTTCAGGTTTGCATTCCCGATTCAAAATTGATCATTTATGAGGGTGTGGGTCACATACCCATGGAGGAAGCTCCAGAGTTGACGGCCAAAGATTTACAGCGGTTTCTGAAATAAGGAGAACATTTTAGATGGATAAAATTAGTTCCTGTAATTCTTTAATCAAAAAGAATTCCCCTAGGCTCTGCCTCGGGGTTTCCGATTTACCTCTCCTTGGGAGAGGTCGGAACTGCTTTTCGCAGTTCCG
>QIMC01000251.1 GCA_003232185.1 Flammeovirgaceae bacterium
CATAACGAACTATACTCCTGTGGAAAATAATCTATGTCGCTGGTGCAGCTGGAATTCAAAATGTGAGTATGGTTAATATATCATGAAAATAAAAGCAAATATGATTTTAACGTGTCAGGATTGTGGACAAAAACTTCGTATTCCCACCGATAAAGGTCCTCTTGCAATAACTTGTCCAACCTGCAAGAAAGTATTCGATTATATTCCAAAAGTCAGTAAAGTAAGTGTGGCATCGGAGCCAAATATAATTGACCTAAAGAGATTTAAGCAATTGATGGCTTATTATCTCGATTGTATCCGAGAGGATAAGTCAAGTGGTGCTCGAACATTCCTGTCGGATGTTAATAAAAAATACCTGGTAATGCCAATTGAGAAAGAATGGTCTCTGCTCGAAAAAAAGAAGATTAATATATCTCTCGAAGGAGAAAGCACCTTTTTTTTAAAGCAATTAAGGCAACGAGGAGGAAGTGGAGCACTTTTTTATGGATATCCGCTTTACGTAGAATGGCTTGTGTCAAAAAAAGGGTGGAGTGGGGGTTTTGCAATCCCAATCTTTTTGCAATCTGTTGAATATGAACTGAGTCGGCATAATCTTAGTTTGAACCCTTTGCAGGAGTGGCCAAAAGTAAATAATGAATTCTTAAGGAAAATGTTCAGGTCGGTTGAGGAGAGACGCGCATTTTTACATGATATTGGCCTTATGGAAATTGATGGTGAACCGCCCGATAATGGTTTAACGGACATTGCTTTAAGACTTAAGGATGCCGCTATAAATGTTGATTTTAAAGAATCCATTGATCCAAATCAAATAATAACCGATCCGCCTGTTAACCAGATAACAGCAACCGGTATTTATAATCGCCCATTATTAGTCATTGGAGAAAAATCGAAATTTACAGCTGGTCTAGAATATGAAATTGAAAAACTAGGCGAGTCTAACGAAACTGAAAAGATCTTGAGAACTGCCCTAAAGTATTTTTTTACTGCTCAATTAGCAGATGCCAAAATTGAAGGGAATACGCCTCAAGAACCCATTGTAGAAGTAGTTGCTCTTAATGATGAACAAAGAGGTGTCGTCAAATCAGCATTTAGCAAGCCTGTTACAATCGTCACCGGGCCTCCAGGGACTGGCAAATCGCAAGTTGTAATTACTGTCTTAGCTAATGCTTATCTAAGAGGTGAAAAAGTATTATTTACAAGTCGGAACCACAAAGCTATTGAAATTGTCGAAAGCAGATTAAATAGCTTGTCTGGCTATCCTTTAGTATTAAGGACTGGAACAAGAAGCGGAGCCAGGGATTTGCGTGGTGAATTGATTGATTTCCTTAACCAAGTGTTATCAGTTTCGGCAACTGAAGAAGATCGTCTTTTTGAAAAAGAGGCAAGACGGGTACTCACCAAATTATTAGATAAACGAGAGCAGGCATGGAGCAAATTGGATGAGATTAGAAGTATTCGGAATAAGGCAAACCAAATCGATGCATTATTGGATGGTCCCAGAGAGAGATACAATCCTGAATTGTGGAATGAAATATTTGCCTCAAAAGTTGATAATCTTAAAAACCCCGAAGCTTACTTACAAATATTAAAAGAGCACAATGATAATAGAGCAAATGTGTTAAAAAAGATATTGCTTTTGATAAGGCAAAAGAACGATTTTAATAAAATCGGAGAGTATGCATCTTTTTTAAAAGAATACAATCATCTTTTTGGTGATCAACCTCAGGCACCGACATCTAAGAAAAATGTTATTCAATGGGTTGCATATTTAGAGACTGTTCTTGATCGTTATAATGTTTGCAAGCAAGTTGAAGAATTTCGTGGAATCTGCTTAAAACTAGACAAAATGCTATCTTTGGAAGAACTTGCATCTGACTATGGCAATAATGAAGATAAGATTTGTGATTGGAGCGCTCGTCTGATAGCTTCCTACGGCAAGTTATTACCTGATAGGCTTAATGAAAGCTTGAGGCGTGCCATAGGAGAATTCAAGGCTACTGTTGAAAGGCTGGCTACTGATGAGATTGGTGGTAGAGCTTATGCAAGATTGAGAAGGGAACAAGAGCAACTTTTTGATTCAATTACGAAAGTTTTACCGGTTTGGTGTGTTGCAAATCTTTCTGCCCGTGGATCTTTGCCATTTGAAGGAGGTATTTTTGATTTACTTATTATAGATGAGGCAAGCCAATGCGATATTCCTTCAGCGATACCTCTTTTTTATAGAGCGAAACGAATTATGATAATCGGAGATCCTCAACAATTACGGCATATATCGATGATAGAAAAACATCGAGAGCAACAGATTCAAACAAAACATAATTTGATTTCGGCAGCAGATCAGCCTTTTTCGTATGGAAATAATTCTTTATATGACCTTTCTGCCACCCGATGCGAACAGTCTAACTTAATTATGCTTAGAGAACATTTTCGGTCACATGAAGATATTGTTGCGTTTAGTAATAAGAAGTGGTATAGAGGAACACTTAAGATTTATACAGACTATAGAAGATTTAATTGTCCATCTCAAAATAAACCGGGAATTAAATGGAGCCAGATTGAAGGTAAAATACAAAAGCCAACATCAAGTGGTGCCTTAAATAAAGAAGAGGCTCAGGCTGTAGTTTCAGAATTAGTAGGGAACGGAATAGACATCATACCCCCCCTGGGACAAAGATTCAAGCTTTTTATGCAATAAATCATCAAGGAAGACAGGAGGTATTCTAAC
>QIMC01000094.1 GCA_003232185.1 Flammeovirgaceae bacterium
TTGCTCCAATAATTATTAACAAGATTATTCATTAAATGAAGTTGTTTTTCAAAAAACTTGAAACTAAGCCCTGTGCTTTCTGATTCAATCCACTTTGTTAATCTGTGAACGACTTTTTCATGCAAACCGTCACCCTTGTAACTCCATTCAAATGGATGAGAAAACTCGGTATTATAAGTATCGGTAAAATTAAGTATCGCTTCCTTGCAAGCAGTCACCGAGGAAAAACTTTCGTCTTTTAATGCTTTTTGTTGGAGGATACCAAACCAAATTTCGATTTGATTTAGCCAAGAGCCGTGAAAAGGTAAGAAGTGAAAAACAATTCTTTTGTCCGTAGATTCTAACCATTGTTTCCTCTCAATAATGGTTTTAAGTTTTGGATTTTCAACATCACATAGTTTTGCAATTTCCTGGCAAAATCCCTCTGTTGAATGAGAAGAATAATTGTCCAAAATATAATGTAGTGTTTCAGTCGGATCGTACATGGAGATATGTTTTTGCAAAGATTGTATAATTGTAATGGTGGTGTGGTCGGCAATACAATCAGTAAAAATCTTTCCATTAGATACTTGCAAAATGGAAAAAACTGATATGGTTCCATGTCTTTTATACTCAAACTCCCTTAATTCCGGTTTGTCACCTTCCGCACACAACTTAGGCGCTATTCTTTCAAGAACTTGTAATCCGGTGCACTCATCCAGGCAAAACAAATATTTTGGAGGATTGAGATAAAGACAAATAATCTTTTCCATTTTCTCAAAAAAATCAGGGTCGGTAATATGCAGAAAATATTTCCATCGATAGGGTTTCAAAGGATGGGATAGCAAGCAGCGATGAATAGAGGACCGGCTCATTGGAATTTGGATAATATCCGGATGGTTATTGAGATATTTTTCAGCCCAGCGTATAGACCAACGAGAACATCCAGGCAGGGGGTTATGCTGGCAGTAGAAAGCAGTAAGTCTTATCTTTGCTTCAATGGGGATGCAAAGGGGTCTGCCGCTACGCGGTTTATCATCAATACTCTCTCCGGCAACGAAACGGTCTTTCCAATTAATAACGGTTTGCGGATGACACCTCAGTGTCGTCGCTATAAAAGGAACAGAATACATGGATTGCAGGAGTGCCAGAATTTGGATTCTCTGAAAAAGCCTCGGTCGAAAAGCCCGATTAGTAATGTTGCTTACCTGCTCCAAAGCTGTTGGAGTAGCTTGGCTTTTTAAGATACAGAAGAGTTTTTTTTTACATCATTCATGCAATCCGATATCTGTTTCTTTATTTTGCCCAGTCCCAATTTTTCAATATGGTTGCGTATGCTTCGGGGAGATAAATCTAATTTTACACGCTCCTTCAGACTGTTAGATAATGACATCCCCGATACTTTCTTGTCATTTGATACATCTAAAATAAACTGTAAAATTAACTCAGACTTTATATCCTGCGTGAACCGATAATGCTGTTTTTGGCCTTGTCTCTTATCAATTAAGGCATGAACATCTTCTTCTTGAATCTTTTTGATAAGATATTGAATGTGACTTGGAGAATATTTAAGTATGTTGGAAATCTCTTGGTTTGAAACAAGACCGGCCCCTGCCAGAGTAAAGAGAACTGTTTTTAGCTGAAGAGTGTTCTCGGCAGGTACTATAATGGGTTTATCTTGACGACCAATATTGATCTTTACAAAATCGTCCTCAACAGAAATATTGTAGATGTTTTTCTGTTCCGTTTTAATAGTGGTAAAGGGTTTAACCTTATTACGCCTATCACTAAATGCAGTAATCCCATCCGAATGAATTCTTTTGATCAATGACTTTGTAGTATCCGGGGGGATGTTTAGGCTTTCTGAAATTGATGTTTTACTACCTCCCTGCAAATAAAGAGAATAACTGAGAATCCTTTGGGTAACCCCGGCGCCCAAGACTTTGTTTGCGAAGGAAATGCGTTGATGAGATAGCTGGGTTGAAAAGTTAAAGTTCTGGCAATCTAAAATCATAAGTACCTCCTATATATATCACCCGGTATATGCACACAAAACGCCGATTAGACGTGAATTACAGCTACATTATAATATGTAGCGGGTGATTTGCAAGAGGCAATTAATGATTTTAGATTGCCAACTTTAGATTAAAAACTTTTGAGACACGGTACTAGTACAACGTCTACATTGCATTGACGACTCGTAAATGGTATAAGCTCTTTTATTTCAAATAAATGGGAGAGTATACCGAATGCCAAAAAAATATATAGTAAGGTTGAGTGCAGATGAACATAAAGAGTTGAAATGGTTAGTTAACAAAGGGAGAGCGGCAGCCTATAAACGTCTACATGCTCAGATATTACTAAAAGCAGATATAAGTGAAAATGGCTCAGGGTGGACAGACAAAAAAATAAGCAAAGCATTTGATGTTGGTTTGCGAACAGTTGAAAGAGTACGTCAACGACTGGTTGAGGGTGGTTTAAAAAGTGCGATCAACCGCGCAAAGCAAGAAAGGACGAAAAGTCGTAAACTTGATGGGGAGCAGGAGGCGTATTTGATAGCGTTGTCTTGTAGCGAACCACCAGGGGGAAGGGCACGTTGGACCTTACGCCTTTTGGCAGGTCGACTGGTTGAACTGGACTACGTGGAAGGGATTTCTCATGAAACGATACGTCAGATTTTAAAAAAACGAAATAAAGCCTTGGCAGAGAAAAGAATGGTGTATTCCACCAGAAAAGAACGCTCTGAGTTTGTCTGTACAATGGAAGATACTCTTGAGGTTTACAAAAGACCTTATGAACCTTCTCGTCCGGTGGTATGTATGGACGAAAGCAGTAAACAGCATATAAAGGAGGTACGTAAGCCTATTTCCGCAGGCCCCGGCAAGCCGGAACGTTACGATACAGAATATGAACGCAACGGCGTCAGTAATATGTTCATGTTCTTTGAACCCTGCGCAGGTTGGCGGCATGTTGTCGTAACGGACAAACGAACAGCAATTGATTGGGCCTATCAAGTTCGTGAACTGGTAGATGTCCATTACTCTAAAGCGGAGAAAATTACATTGGTTATGGATAATTTGAACACGCACGTGGGAGCATCCCTGTACAAAGCTTTTGAACCAAAGGAAGCTCGCAGAATTCTGGATCGTTTAGATATTCACTATACACCAAAACATGGCAGTTGGCTGAACATGGCGGAGATAGAGCTAAGCATCCTTGGTAGACAATGCCTGGATCGACGTATCCCTGATCAGGATACTTTAAAGAAGGAAGTCGCTCAATGGGAAAAAGATCGAAACGAGCATCCATCGCCAATGAATTGGAGATTCACTACTGAAGACGCAAGGATAAAACTTAAGAAGTTGTACCCGTCATTAGAACGATGACGTTGTACTAGTACCGTGTCTCAAAAGTTTTTAATCTAAAGTTGGCAATTTATGTTACTGCAAGTTTTTCAAAAAGTTGATTCTTAAACTCGGAGAACAGTGTGGTAAGTTTGTTTTTAGTTTCTTTGATTTTCAGAATTATTTTCTCCTCCCTCTGGACCTTGGAAGCCCCTTTTGGTCCCTTAAGATCTTTGAAATTATCTGCATTTATTTTTCTTATAATGTCTTCACAAAATTTACATTTTTCCACCATGCTCTTATGCAAATTTGACCAGGAATTGTTTTTAACGTTGCTCCAATAATTATTAACAAGATTATTCATTAAATGAAGTTGTTTTTCAAAAAACTTGAAACTAAGCCCTGTGCTTTCTGATTCAATCC
>QIMC01000056.1 GCA_003232185.1 Flammeovirgaceae bacterium
TGGTAAGTGATTTCGCAAATCCTGAAAGTGAAAAATTAACACCGTACACTGCGGTTTTTATTTTTTCAGTGGGTGTGTATTTAAGTAATTTTCTTTGGAATACCATCTTTATGTATAAACCTTTTTATGGTACTCCTGTGACCTATGGTGATTACTTTACCAAAGGAAATCGCAAACTTCACCTGGTGGGGGTTCTGGGTGGCACTATCTGGTGTATGGGCATGTTTTTAAGTATTCTGTCTTCGGATGTGGCGGGGCCCGCTATCTCTTACGGCTTATCCCAGGGAGCAACTTTGGTCGCGGCACTTTGGGGAGTATTTATCTGGAAAGAATTTAAAGGCGCTCCGGAGGGCACAAACAAACTTATTTTTGCTATGTTTGTGAGTTTTTTAGCGGGATTAATTCTGATCATTTTTGCAAGATAATATGAGCCGAAAAATAGCGGTTGTCGGAAGTTCAAATATTGACCTGATTATGCAGGTTCCCAGTTTTCCAAAACCGGGAGAAACAGTAGCTGGAGGAGTATTTACCCAATCCTTTGGGGGTAAAGGTGCCAACCAGGCGGTGGCGGCAGCCAGGGCAGGAGGAGACGTGGTATTTATCAGTTGCCTGGGTACAGACCATTTTGCTGAGGATTTTATGGCACGATTTGAGGAAGATGGTATCGATACCACTGCTGTCTTTCAGGAGCCGGGAGTATCTACCGGCACCGCCATGATTACCGTGGATGAAAACGGAGAGAACTGTATTTCTGTAGCACCTGGAGCGAACTATAAGCTGAATAAGCGGCACATAACTAAGGCACAACCGGTTTTAAAGGATGCGAGGATTATTTTATTGCAAGGAGAATTGCATCCTGATATGTTGCGCTATATTCTAAACTGGGCATTTGAAGAGGAAAAGAAAGTGTTGTTGAATCTGGCACCTGCCCAACATTTGGAAATTGAATATTTAAAACGCCTGGCAATATTGGTGGTTAATGAATCTGAAGCTGGAAAGTTGGTCGGAAGATCAGTAAAAGGAATGGACCAGGCCAAACAAGCCGCAGAGGAATTAGCTGCTATGACAGATGGTGGAGTTATTGTTAGTTTGGGAGAAAATGGCTCGTATTTGGTTACAGATGATTTAAGGCAAATTGTCCCTGCTTTTAAAGTGAAAGCCATAGACACCACCGGAGCTGGTGATGTTTATTGTGGTGCTTTAGCTGCCGCATTGGTTGAAGGTATGGAACCCAAAGATGCAATAAGGTTTGCAAGTGCAGCTGCGGCAATTTCTGTTACCAGGTTGGGGGCGCAACCTTCGGTACCTTCTCGTCAGGAGATTGATGAAATGTTGTTAGGCAATTCTGATAGATATTAATCTATAATATATTGATAATAAGGATTATATATGCTTTAACTTAAATCAAAAATACAATAGTGCAATCAATGATGCTTAACCCGGTTTATGCATTAGACTTCGTAATGCTTACGTCGCAGTTTCAGCGTAGGCGATAGTCATTTATAGCTCGGAATAGATTTCTGATTCATACTAACCATTGCCAAGCTGTATTGGTTTCCCTTCAGCAGCGGATTTATCAGCTGCAAATACTACTTCAAAAGTTTTCATTGCTTGAGGCAAACTGGTAAGTGGCATTTCAACATCTTGAGTTATTGACTCAAAAAAGGCATTGAATTGATCCAGATACGGATGGTCCGAAACGTCCCCGGAATCAAGCAGCTTCATGGCCAGGCTGGACCAATTGTTTTTGTCAGTTTTCAGCTTGGTTGAGTGAAATTTGTTGTCCAATAAACTTCCTTCACTTCCAAATAAGTGGGTGTGTACATAGTAGGGTTGCAAGCAGTCTATGCTGGTAGAACATTTCCCGATAGCACCATTTTTAAACTTCATTATAGTGACACTGCTGGTACTATATTCATAAGGTTTAAATATCTCGCTACTTGACTTGGTTTCATAGCTGGTTACCTCAACCACTTCGTCATCCATGCACAGCAGCAGGGCATCAAGTGCATGACATCCGGCAGAGAGCAATGAGCTTCCTCCCTGATCTTTTTTTACATTCCATCGAAACTGTCCATACCATGGCCCGATGCCATGAAAATAGTCAATTTCTCCGTAATGTAGGTTTCCGAGAAGCCCCTGGTCGATAATCGACTTGGTAACTATAAACTGGTTTGAAAATCGACATTCGAAACAAACACAGGTTTTGACACCTGCCTGCTTTACTGCATCTTCAATTTCTTTACAATCTTCCCAAGATAATGCCAGCGGTTTTTCAATGATGAGGTGCTTTCCTGCCAAAGCGGCTTTTTTCACCTGTTCTTTGTGCTGGTTGGGATAACTACAAACAGAGACAACGTCCAGACTTTGATCTTCCAGCATTTGATCCAAATCTGTGTAGGTGGCGATTTCAGAACCCCATTGGGAACTTAGTTCCTTGGCATCAAGCTCCCGGGATGAATAGATGGCGGTAACCTGAGCATTTTCAGACTTGTTGATCGCATCAATATGAGCAGTGGCGACCCAGCCATAGCCAATTATTCCGACATTGTATTTTTTCATGGTCTTGAAGGAGTCTAATTATAAAAGGACAAGTATATTAAGAAATCGGGAATATGCAAGATAATTTTGGATAGCAAGAGGCGTGGGGCAAGGAGCATGGATTAAAGATCAGGGATATTTAGAAGATTAAAATGATATTGAGATTTGAGGT
>QIMC01000363.1 GCA_003232185.1 Flammeovirgaceae bacterium
GTACTGCCCATAAAATCATGAAGAAGGTAAATGCTCCCTGAAATACACCGGCAATCAACCAGCCTGCGATTGGGTATTTTTTTATTCTAACTACTGGATGGCTATACGCTTTTGACACCAATCCATAGGTGAAAAGCATTAAGCCTATTTCCCAATGGATGATGTAACCAAAAAAAATTGCCAGGCCATCAAATGCCAGAGCAACATAATACAGTTCCTTATTTACCAGAGGCGGGTTTCGTAATCCACCGATACTATCTGTGTCTTTGTCAAAATAGCTGTTGTATCCATTGCTTGCAGGGTACAGTAGAAAATGTAGTATAAAAAATACACAACCTTTGGTGACGGCTCGAGGTAACACAAAGAGCGAACAAATATACCGGCAGGAGAAAAAATGAAAAGGGGATCCTTAAATGAAGCCAGGTGGATTTCGTCATTTAGTGTTAAGTTAAGCACTCGGCCCAGCCAAGCGCTAGATAGCGGTCGACTGCCATCAATTTTTGTCTAATAGTTAAGCACTGGGCACAACCAAGCACTAGATAGCGGTCGACTGCCATCAATTTTTGTCTAATAGTTAAGCACCCATCAATTATTCTGAATATATCTTCCAGTAAAAACAAGTTAGGGTTTTTTACAGTATTATTATAAAATGAAGCCCAGCATAACTGCCATCGGAATTGCTAATCCGGTGTATCGTATTCCTCAGTCAAAGATTGCTGAATTTATGGTCAGGGCCCATCAATTGGAGCCTAAGGCAAAATCTCGCTTGATAGCCCTTTACCGTGCCACCGGCATTAAATACCGTTATTCCGTTTTAAAAGATTATGGAGCACCACCCGCCGATTATCAATTCTATCAAAATGACTTCCATTCGTTTCCAGGTACTCTAGAAAGAAGTACAATATTCAGGAAGGAAGCACATAAGCTGGCGATGGTAGCAATAGAGGATTGTCTACCCTCCGGCATGGACAGGAAGCTGATAACCCACTTAATCACCGTGAGCTGTACCGGACTTTATGCACCCGGACTGGATATTGAACTGGTGGAATCTCTTGAACTTCCTTCCAATACTAAAAGAACGGGCATTAACTTTATGGGATGTTACGCAGCTTTCAATGCCATGAAAATGGCCAAAGCTATTTGCGAAAGCGATCTAGCGGCAAAGGTGCTGGTGGTTTGTGTGGAAATCTGTAGCATTCATTTTCAAAAAGTCAGTAAACCGGACTTTATTCTTAGCAACGCTCTTTTTGGTGATGGAGCCTCAGCGGTATTGTTAGAAAACTCTGAGATCACACAAGGCCTGGAGCTGATGGATGAGCATTGTTCGTTGGTATCTGAAGGTTTTTCTGATATGAGCTGGCAAATCGGGGATTCTGGTTTTGAAATGAGACTGTCTCAAAATGTTCCGGATCTGATAAAGGACCCTATTGCTCAATTGACTAATGAATTGTTAGAACGGAATCAAATGCAACGCACTGACATCGACTATTTTGCCATCCATCCCGGGGGCAAACGAATCCTCGAATGTATCCAGCAAGCTTTGGGTATTACTGCATATGACTGCCGGTTTTCCAGCCAGATACTGCGAGCCTATGGGAATATGTCGTCCGCTACTATTCTCTTTGTATTGAAAGAAATTTGGGATAACTTGAATAGCAGTGACCATGGTAAAAAAGTGCTCTGTTTTGCATTTGGTCCTGGTCTCACATTAGAAAGTATGATTTTTCAAGTTAACAAGACTGTCGATTATTCCCTAAAACCCTAACACCACCCACGTGATGAAAAAATCTATATCCCTCCTATTCGCCATGTCATTTTGCTTAGTTGTTTTTGCACAACGGACACAAAAACCTGTTTTACATGCTAAAAACTGGTTAGCCATCACTGGTAAACCGTTGGGAGCCACTGCGGGTGCGATGATTTTTCAAAAAGGAGGCAACGCAGTGGATGCCGCTTGTGCCATGTTGGGAGCAACTTCAACCATGTGGGATGTACTGAGCTGGGGAGGAGAAACACAGGCACTTATATTTAACCCCAATACTGGAAAAGTTATTGGAATCAACGCCCTGGGAGTGGCACCAACCGGTGCCACTCCAGAATTTTACACGGAACAAGGATTTGAATTTCCCCCGGAATTTGGTCCTCTGGCGGCAGTAACTCCCGGAACTCCTGGGGGGTTAATGACCATGTTGGCTGAGTATGGCACCATGAGTTTAAAGGATATTCTGGAACCCAGTATTCAAATGGCTGCAGGTTATCCAATTGAGGCCCAGGCGGCAAATGCAATTGAAAGACACAAAGACCGAATACGAGAATGGCCTTATTCGAAATCAATCTTTCTGGTCAATGAGGGAGATCGATCAGCTCCTGAAGCTGGAGCAATTTTTGTCCAAAGCGACCTACTTAACACCTTAAACAAACTGGTAGCAGCGGAAGAAAAAGCGCTAGCGGCAGGAAAAACCAGAAAAGAGGCCATTTATGCCGCGTATGACCGATTTTATAAAGGAGATATTGCCGAAGAGTTTGCCCGTGGCTGTCAGGAGCAGGGCGGGTTAATTACCAAAGAAGACCTCTCCAATTGGAAAGTACATATAGAGGAGCCGGTAAAGACCAGCTATAAAGGTCTGGATGTCTATAAGCTAACCACCTGGGTACAGGGTCCGGTGATGCTTCAGGCATTAAATATGCTGGAACAGTTGAACGTTGGGTCCATGGGATATAATACCGCGGCCTACATTCATGCCCTCTATCAGGTAATGAACCTGTCCTTTGCAGACCGTGATTTTTACTATGGAGACCCATATTTTCCACCCGAAGAGCCTATCAAGGGATTGCTCTCCAAAGAGTACGCCGAGCAACGATTAAAGGAAATCAATTGGGAGAAAAACGATACCCTGGTCAAACCAGGTGATCCATATCCTTTTCAGGGGGACCAAAAGAACCCTTACCTGCATTATATAAATGACTGGAGCAACAAGTTAAGTGGTGCGATACCGCCTGAAGTACATGATGATCCTATGGAAACGGACAATTTCTTTGCCGGCACTACTTCTATCCAGGCTGCTGATGCCGAAGGTTGGGTGGTTAGCATAACCCCAAGCGGTGGCTGGATACCTGCGGCGGTAGCTGGCAATACAGGAGTTGGTATGAGCCAGCGCATGCAAAGTTTTGTGCTTGA
>QIMC01000479.1 GCA_003232185.1 Flammeovirgaceae bacterium
TTCTCGTGAAGGAGGTATGGCTGATTATATCGAAGAAGGGAAAAATGGATTTTATGTTAAAGACACATCGGCAGATGGAATTAAAGACGCATTACAAAAATACATGGATAGTGAATTTGATTTTGATTCAAACACCATTAAAGAATACCCCGAATCTTATAGATGGACGCATATAGCAGACCGAATAATCGATATATATAAAAAATTTCGTGAATAATTACTACATAAACTCAAACAGACATTTGGTTAATCAATTTTTCGCATATATTGTTCAATGTTATCATTTTTTCTTAAAAGTCTAGAACAAAAAGGAATTTGACCATGTGTGGCATAAATGGTGTTTTTGCGTATCACAATGAAGCCCCCCCAGTGGACATGCACGAACTAAGAAAAACACGTGACGCTATGGTAAATAGAGGGCCAGATGGGTTTGGAGACTGGATGTCAAAGGATAAAACCATAGGCTTAGCTCATCGACGGTTATCAATCATTGATTTGTCTAAAACTGCAAACCAACCAATGGCAACTTTTGATTCGCGTTATATTGTCGTTTTCAATGGAGAAATTTATAATTACCAAGCACTAAGAGACAATCTAAGTCATAAGGGTGCAACGTTTAAAACTCATAGTGACACAGAAGTATTACTTTATCTTTATCAATATTATGGTAGTGAAATGCTACATCAATTGAGAGGTATGTTTGCTTTTGCTATTTGGGATGAGTACGAAAAAGAATTATTCGTCGCACGTGATAGATATGGCATTAAACCTTTCTATTACTCTGATGATGGTAAATCTTTCAAATTCGCCTCTCAAGTTAAAGCCTTATTAGCCGGTGGAGCTATTTCACCTGATCTTGATCCTGCTGGTGCTACAGGTTTCCTTCTCTGGGGTTCGGTACCTGAACCTTTTACGATATGCAAAAACATTAAGATGTTGCCTGCGGGTAGCTACCTTAAAGTGACTAAAGATGGGCTTAAACAAATTCAAGAGTATTGGAGTATACCAAAAGCGATTTCCTTATCCATGGGGCACACTGCCGGTGTTGCTGCAGGAGAAGAGGACGAATATGTATTAGACGCTCTTATGGATACTATGAAGTCACATATGGTAGCCGATGTCCCAGTTGGTGCATTTTTATCCGGAGGCTTGGACTCCAGTGCTGTTGTAGCCTACGCTCAAGAATTCAATAATAATGACTTGCAGACTTTTACATTGGGATTTGAAGAATTCAAAAACCGCCCCATTGATGAAGCCCCAATAGCAGAAATAATTGCAAAGTCATTGGGCACACAACACCGTTGTGAAATTATTGACTTGGAAGACTTTGAGAATGAGTTTCCCCAGTTTCTCTCCAGCATGGATCAACCAACAATCGATGGGTTAAATACATGGTTTATCAGTAAGGCCACAATACAGGCTGGATTAAAAGTCGTCTTATCTGGATTAGGCGGTGATGAATTACTAGGTGGGTATCCAACATTTCATAAAATTCCCGAGACAGTACAAAAATTGCGTGTAATAAGGCAAATACCTTGGGTAGGGGATATTTTTCGCGTTTTATATACTTCGTTAATTGCGACCCATCAAAAGCCTCCATATAATGGCTTAGGCCCAAAAACAGCGGGGCTAATCAAGTATGGAACTTCCTATGATAATGCCTATCAATTGTACCGAGGGATCTTTATGCCCTGGGAATTACCTCATATTCTTGACGAAGATTTCATGAAACAAGGTTTCTTATCCTTACAAGCAAATAAAGAAGAAAAACCTAGATCTTCTGATGCATCTTTACAGGGTTTTGGCAAAGTCGCTGAACTTGAAGGCTCTCTTTATATGCGAAACCAATTACTAAGAGACACCGATTGGGTCGGTATGGCCCACTCATTAGAAATTCGCGTTCCACTGGTTGATCATATTCTTACAGAAAAAATAATTGGTCTAGCGCTAGAGGGACGCATAGGAAGTGAAAAATCAATTCTTAATAGATTACTTTCACAAAAACTACCTTCATCCGTATTAAATCGCCCGAAAACAGGGTTTACTGTGCCGATCTGGCGGTGGTTAAACGCTTCACAAGCATTATCTACATGGAAGAAATCAAAATTCTTATCAAAAACAAATATACACACCTCTCAGCGGTTGGCATTTAGTATTCTCTCAACAATCCCGCAAGCCGAGTTAATTCTAAAAAATCGCTAAAAAACATAACAAAATATTATTGTTTGTCGATAATGTTACCTTCGTCTAGAATTAATCAGAGGTTCCTTAATTTTTTTTATCGTTCAGTGGCTTTACGGTGGCTCTGCTCTGGCGATAGCCTTTTATCTCACCCAGGGCAGCGGCAGTACGAACTAGATAAAAACGCCGTCTGCCAGTACTCAAGGCTGTTAGTGCGAAGAACAGGTATTCCCCGAGTTTGCGGTAAAGATAGCGAGGGACGCGGTTTCCCCCTGACGCAGCCTTCAGGCCAGTTGTCGAGAGGGTGCGTTTGTAGGCCTTCTTAATCAAATATCCCAGCTTCAAGCGTTGTAAATCTACATAATGGTATTGCACCACGGATGGTACGTATTGCAGTCGTGCCCCAAGATCCTGTGCCCGCAGAACCCAGTCGAGGTCTTCAGAGCCTTCCAGGTCATGGCCGGTAGGACCGAGCTCGGTGGAAAAGGGGCCTATCCGACTGAGCCATTCAGTTCTCAGAAAGA
>QIMC01000449.1 GCA_003232185.1 Flammeovirgaceae bacterium
TGGGAATTTGCAGAGGGTTGCAACTAATCAATGTATATTTTGGGGGTAGTCTATATCAAGACCTGGAAACTCAGTTCTCCAATCTGGTTAAGCACAGGGATGCTATCAAGTATGACCAGATCAGGCATCAGGTGGTATTCCCTGATGATGGACTGCTGAATAAAATTCATCAAACGGCTACGGAATACTGGGTCAACAGTGTACATCATCAAGGAGTTAAGCAGTTGGGGTCTGATCTGAAAATATGTGCTTTTAGTAAAGAGGATGATTTGGTAGAGGCGTTTTACTGGTTACAGGAAGATCCAGGAAAAGTGATGGGTGTGCAATGGCATCCGGAATTTTTCAAGAGCAACTCCAAAGAATTGATCGATGGGGATAAGATTTACCAGCACTTTCTTAGTTTTTGCTAAATTGTATGGCCTATTGTCAAGTCAAAGGTTATAATTCAGAGATTTTAAAACATGAAGGTTGTAAACCCTGCCACTGAAAGAGTAATAAAAAACATCAAGATTGATGACCACCTCAGTATTGAGCTGAAGTATCAACTTGCTGTCCAGGCCCAACAGAAGATTGTCAGAACAGACATAGCTAAGAGATTAGAAACTGTAGCACACTTCGAAGCACTATTACTTAAGCAGGAGACCAGGCTGGCCAATTTATTAACCAGTGAAATGGGCAAACCCATTAATCAGGCCATAGGTGAAATAAGAGGTGCCCGATCACGTATTGCCTATTTTTTAGAAAATTCCGAACGTGTTTTAGCAGAGGAAGTGGTATTGGATGATGGGCATTTCCGAGAAGTGATAGCGCATGAACCTTTAGGCGTGATCGCTAATATTTCCGCATGGAACTACCCGTATTTAATCGGTGTGAATGTTTTTGTCCCCGCACTAATAGCTGGGAACGCTGTGTTATATAAACCGTCAGAATATACCACACTTACCGGATTGGAATTTCAGAAACTTTGGGCACAATCCGGTCTTGAACCAGGGCTGTTTCAGACGGTAACCGGTAGGGGTGAGGTGGGGAAAATATTGTTGGAATTGCCACTGGATGGCTATTATTTCACCGGTTCACCGGTTACCGGGAAGTTTATATATGAGCAGGTAGCAAAGAAAATGGTACCCTGTCAAATGGAACTAGGAGGGAAAGACCCTATGTACATAACAGCAAATAATCACAATCTGAGACAGGTAGCTAATTCAGCGGTGGAAGGCGTTTACTACAACAACGGCCAAAGTTGTTGTGCAGTAGAACGGATTTATGTTCACCAGGACGTCTATCATGATTTTATTAATTTATTTGTAAAAGAGGTCAAACAAATGAAAATGGGTGATCCTATAAATGAAGAGGTGTTTATAGGTCCACTAGCCCGGAAAGAGCAGATGGCCTATTTGCAGGCGCAGGTGGATGATGCAGTTGCCAATGGGGGCAAGGTACTTTCAGGTGGCAAAGCCGAAACCCGTAAGGGGTATTATTTTCAACCGACGGTAATAATCAATGCCAGCCATGACATGAAAATAATGACCGAAGAATCATTTGGCCCAATAATAGGCATTCAGATGGTTAAAGATGACCAGGAAGCCATAGAATTAATGAAAGATAGCACCTATGGTCTCGCCGCATCAGTATTCTCGGATGATCAAGCACAGGCACTCAAAATCATGGACCAAATGAAAACGGGTACTGTTTATTGGAATTGCAGTGATCGAATAAGTCCCCGACTCCCCTGGTCAGGGCGTAAACAGTCAGGAATAGGGGTCACACTTTCAGAGACTGGAATTCGGGCATTTACTCTGCCGAAGGCATACCATATGAGATCTAAGATCTAGCATTAAAACGAGTCGTAGGATATCCTACGACTAGATTAGTTAGTAATTTCCCGCACGGTAACTGAGGTTTTAGCTTTGATATTTTTTAATCTGCCATCATTTTCGTAGAATTTCATGCAATTAAGCTTAAAACACCATGGATAATTTCGCCACCAATCATAAGACCCCACTGGTTGATCGATTTTTGAACGTCATAGAAAGAGTTGGGAACCGTTTGCCCGATCCGGCAATATTGTTCTTGATTTCTTTAATTGTGATTTGGGTATTGTCCTGGTTATTGGCTACGGTAGTCTTCACAGAAATCGACCCCAGGTCTGGAGCACCTATTTCTGTTAATAACCTGCTTACAGGAGCAGCATTGGTTCACTTCCTATCAAATATGGTAACTACCTTCACCAGTTTTACTCCCTTAGGCGTGGTACTGGTAGCCATGTTGGGAGTAGGTGTGGCTGAGCATTCAGGATATATCAACAGTGGATTAAAATTGTTATTAAACATAACACCCAAATCCCTATTGACACCTATGGTTATTTTTGTAGGTATTTTAAGTCATTCAGCAGTCGATGCAGGATATGTACTGGTGATACCCCTGGGTGGAATTATATTTCATGCCGCAGGAAGACATCCATTGGCTGGGATTGCAGCTGCATTTGCCGGTGTGTCTGGTGGGTTTAGTGCAAATCCATTCCCCTCCGCACTTGATCCATTGCTACAGGGTTTTACCCAACCTGCTGCTCAAATATTAGATGCCTCAGTAGAGATTAACCCGCTTTGCAACTGGTACTTTGCTGCTGCTTCCAGCATCCTGATTGTGGGATTAGGCTGGCTGATAACGGATAAAATAATTGAGCCGAGACTACAGAAATCTCCGGTAGATGATGATGCTGAAGCAGCCCCGCAAATGGATTCATTGACCAAAAAAGAGCGCACCTCGTTTTTCACTGCTACTGTAGTGGCTATAACCGGATTATTGGTATTGGTTTTACTACTGCTTCCGGAAACATCACCATTGCGCGGTCCTAATGGAGAACTTAGTTCATTCTCCGCACCCATCATGCGTTCGATCGTTCCATTGATATTTTTGCTGTTCTGGATTCCCGGTATTGTATATGGTTTTATGTCAGGTACATTTGATACCAGCAAAGAGATGATCAATGCCATGACGAAATCCATGGAGGGCATGGCCTATTATATTGTAATGGCATTTTTCTGCGCACTATTTATTGATGCCTTTGGTCGTTCAAATATTGGGGCACTACTGGCCTTAAAAGGGGCAGCAGTTTTAAAATCAATGG
>QIMC01000283.1 GCA_003232185.1 Flammeovirgaceae bacterium
GAATAATTCCCCTGACCCTATGAAGATTATGGCAGAGGGTTTATCTTTAGCTGAGTATCAGGCCCCAACACAATTATGCCGATATACCACAATTTAGGGAATATCACCTCTAAGCGACATACAGTTTTCAAGAAACCCAATGGGGGACTTTATCACGAACAGTTGTTTGGAACTATTGGGTTTGAAGGTATGTCATCATTGTTATACCACACCCACAGGCCTACGCAGGTTAAGGAAGTACTGGGCTCACGTGATGTTACACCTAAAATAAGTGTGGCTAAAAATATCACCTCACGACTCCTAAAGGGGTTTGATATTGCTCCATCTGATGACTATTTAGAGAGCAGACAGCCGTTATTAGTAAATTCTGATGTCCACATGGGATTGGCAGCACCGCGCCAGTCACTTACAGACTACTACTATAAAAATGGCGACGCGGATGAGTTATTGTTCATACATGAAGGTTCCGGTCTGCTACAAACCTTTTTAGGAAATATTTCTTTCGAACCAGGCGATTACCTAATCATACCAAGAGGGGTAATCTATCAGATTGAATTCGACACCGATCATAACAGGATCATGTACCTGGAGTCTTTTCATCCTATTTATACCCCTAAGCGCTATAGGAACCGGTTTGGTCAACTGTTAGCACATGCTCCCTATTGTGAAAGAGACTATAAGCTGCCAAAGAATCTGGAATCAAACGATCAGGCTGGTGCGTATTTAATAAAGATAAAAAAGCAAGGCAAGCTCCATGAATTGGTTTATGCTACCCATCCATTTGATGTGGTAGGATGGGATGGATACAATTATCCCTATGGATTTTCAATTCATAATTTTGAACCAATAACCGGTAGAATACATCAACCCCCACCGGTTCATCAAACATTTGAGACCTCCGCGTTTGTGGTGTGCTCGTTCTGTCCCCGACTATATGATTATCATCCCCAAGCGATCCCTTCCCCCTACAACCATTCCAATATAGATTCCGATGAGATAATATATTATGTCGACGGTGATTTCATGAGCAGAAATAACATAGATCGAGGCAATATTACCCTGCATCCGGGAGGTATTCCACATGGCCCACATCCAGGTGCCTATGAACGCAGTATCGGGCAGAAAGAAACCAAAGAACTGGCAGTAATGGTTGATACTTTCAAACCGATGATGCTTACTGAAAATGCCTTAAAAATTGATGACGGAGCATATTACAAGTCCTGGATAGAGTAGTTATGTTGAACAAAAACAGCTGGATCCCCCACTCAGAAGACACTCATTTTAGTATTCACAATCTTCCATTTGGGATTTTTTCAGTTGGAAGCAATCAAAAAAGAGTAGGCATTGCCATAGGTGAGCAGATCGTGGATATGGCAGTGGTTAGTGCCCTGGAGCTGTTTAAAGACCAGCCTATTGACCAACAAGTGTTCAAGGAAGACACCCTTAACAGCTTTATCGCTTTGGGGAAACCAATCACTAATGAAGTCCGGATAAAGGTTCAGAACTGGCTTATGGAGGATCAATCACCGCTTAAGGAGCACGAACACATCCTGATAGATCAGTCAGCTGCTACCCTGCACATGCCCATACACATTGGAGATTACACGGATTTTTACAGTAGTCTGGAACATGCAACCAATGTTGGAAAAATGTTCAGGGGACCTGAAAACCCACTTCTTCCAAATTGGAAACACCTACCGGTTGGTTACCACGGGCGGGCTTCTTCCATAGTTGAAAGTGGTATCCCCATACACAGGCCAACCGGTCAGGTATTACCAAAGGAAGCAAGCAGCCCTGAATTTCATGCCTCAAGCCAATTAGATTTTGAATTGGAAATGGCCTTTGTAATTGGAAAGGAGAACAGACTCGGACAACCGGTTTCTTTGGCTGATGCTGAAAATCATATTTTCGGCATGGTACTTTTTAACGATTGGTCAGCCAGAGATATTCAAAAATGGGAGTATGTCCCACTAGGACCTTTCCTGGGTAAGAGCTTTGCCTCATCTATATCGCCCTGGATAGTTACTATGGAGGCGCTTGATCCATTTAGGGTTAAAGGGCCGGTGCAAGAGCCTCAAGTTCTTCCCTATCTGCAGTTTCAAGGGCCTTATAACTTTGATATTGGGCTGAAGGTAAGCCTTACTCCACCAGAGGGAAATGACAATATATTGTGCACTACCAATTTCAAACATATGTATTGGAATATGGCTCAGCAATTAGCGCACCATACGGTAAATGGATGTAACCTTCGGGTTGGAGACCTAATGGCCTCAGGAACCATTAGTGGCCCGGAGCCGAAAAATTATGGATCCATGTTAGAATTGTCCTGGGGCGGCACCAAACCAATAATACTTGATGATGGCATGGAAAGAACTTTTGTAGAAAATTATGATACAATTACCTTATATGGATTGGCTGAAAAACCAGGAATAAAAGTGGGATTTGGCGAAACACGTACCAAAATCCTGCCTACCATATATGGATAACATCACTACGCTTGACCCAAAACAACTTTCCATTCCAGTGCTTCATAGGCATTTATTAGCTGCGGTAGCTCCCAGACCGATTGCGCTTGCCAGTACCATTGATAAACAAGGCAATGTGAATTTGAGCCCATTTAGCTTCTTTAATGTATTTAGTGCTAATCCTCCCATTATGATTTTCTCTCCGGC
>QIMC01000383.1 GCA_003232185.1 Flammeovirgaceae bacterium
ATCATGGCCCGGATTAAAGGTCTGGGTGTATAGTACTGGCCCCCATTGCGACCGGCATTACCCATGTTCTTGATCTTGGTTTCATACAGGTGGCTTAGTTCGTGCTTATCCTTGGTAGATCGAAAAGGCAGTTCATCCGTCAGCTCTAAAATCTCTCTCAGATTGTATCCACTTTGGATCTTGTTCTTTAGCTCACTGAATATTTCACCAATCTTGTATTCAATGGTCTTCGGGCTTTCGGCTTTTTGCTTGAACCCTGACAGGTAGGGGAATAGCCTGGTATCAACAAACTGCACCAGGTCCGGTCCGGTCATGGCTTTGTGATGGTCCAGTTTGCCGTCAGGTGTTTTAGGCATGGCCCAATTAGGCCAGCGGTACTCCTCATCAATTATGTATTCATAAGATTGCCCCCTAAGTGCGGCTTCGTCTGCTTTGTCCTTTTCCAGGTCATCCAGGTACCGGAGGAAAAGCACCCAGGATGTTTGTCCCACGTAATCCAGTTCGCTGTCAGCCCCCGGATCCTTGTACAGGATGTCATCAATATTTTTGAAGGTTTGTTCGAACATGGTTGAGATGAATGATAATTTTTAAAGACTCAAAATACCTATTATTTTCTAAAAATGATGTGTAAGAGATGGGTTAGCTGTAGTTGCTTGTAATAAAACAAAGGGTGTTTTCTTACTTTCCTGTAAAGGAACAAGGGATATTCTTAATTTACCAATTAACGGAAGGTGATTGGGCTTTGTTTGCCAGGTGGAGTTTGGTCATAAACTTCAGCAGCAGCAGCCAATTTTTTGGATACTGATTTGGTTATAATTCCTTTTATCAGGCAATGAGCAGGGTTCTCAGTAGTTGGATCATGGACGCATTCTAGGTCAAGTTCTGTTACCAGAGTCACCGGTACCTTGACAAGAAAATACTTTTTCGGATCTATAATAGAAACTTTATAATCCGAAATTCTCAACAGGTCTACTGACAGTCCTTCAGCATTTCTGTTTAACTTAAAGGCATTTGAACTGAAAGTGCCATCAGGCTTGGTAAAATCTGGATTGTTTAAAGGTAATCTTCGAAGCAAAAAATCCGATTCGAGTATGTCTTCAGACATTCCCTCTATGCATTTAGCCAGCTTTGTAGACTATTATAGCTAACCCTAGCGTCCTCTTTCACAAGCTTATCCCCAACGTAATATGCAACTTCAGTTTTGCCCTGTGGTAAAAAATCGATTTCTATATTCTTCTCCCCTGATGCCAATTCAATCGTTACTCCTCCCAATGGTGATGGTGAGACATGAAAAATATCTTGTTGTTTTAGCTCCAATAAATCAAGAAAATCTAAACTGTTTGTAATAGCATCCAATGAAATCCTTTGAGCTCCATATGAGTCCCAGTCTTCTTCGAAAGAATCAAACTTTTTAATGGTTTGCTGAGCTTCCTCTAGGAATGATTTCTCAGTTATATAGTTAACGGAAACATCACCCTGATCAGTATTGCTTATAAGGGAGGCCAATATCCACCCTTCTATTAATCTTTCGTCAACTGAGTATGTATTCGCAACTGAATATTTCATTAATCTCCCTCCTTTTGCCCAAATTTTTTTAATTTTTCAATCATTGGTTTTGCCACGTTTTGTGTAGTTTCTGCTAGCCTTAAAAAGTGAGGAATTGTCAGTACGATGCTATGGGTAACATTGGCTTCATTGTTTGCCGTTCTACTTCTTTGGGCAAATTCGAGTGACACTGTTTCTGCAGACAAGTTAATTTGAACAAGATCACTGAAAACAACTTCCGCATTATCAAAATTTAAGTCAATCTTCGATTCAGCATTAAGATCTTTCGGTTTAATGCCAGGCATTATTGGGTCTTCACTCATAGTTTTTGATAAATGCAGACTGCTAATTGGATTGAATATTAGCAATATACATCATTAATGCAATAGTATAACGGAAGTTATGACGCAAAAGTTTATGAAAATCAATCCATGTAATATTGGTATACTTATACCAATTTATGATTCAATCCAATTTGGAACTCCCCTAAACACTGAGTATAAGTCAATATGCTGATTATCAACGTACTTTGTACCCAGGGCGGGACTTGAACCCGCACGGCCGTTTATGGCCATTGGATTTTAAGTCCAACGTGTCTACCAATTCCACCACCTGGGCATGCTTATGAAAGCAAAATTACAATACATTAATGATCCTCCGAAATATCATTTCTCAACTTTTTGAGAAACTCTTTCCCTACCCCACTTTTGAGGTATTTTTCGTGATCCCTTGCCTCGGACCTGGTTCCAAATTCTTTGGAATAAATTAGCTCGAAAGGCTTGTATGGTCTAGTCGTTGAATTCTTTCCAGAATTATGCTCTACTAGCCTTCTATTAATATAGTTAGTCAATCCAACGTAAATATAGTTTCTTTCTATACTATTTATTGCATAGGTGTAATACATGTACAGCTCGTCTACCAACCTGGGCATATATTGAGTTTGAGTTGGGGTGTGCTATGCCTGCCGAAGTTCATGAAAACATAGGCTGGAGTAATTAGTGTGAACCCTACTCGTTCAATTTAATCTCTTTCAATAATGAGCAACATCTCTTTTGATGTTGAAATCTTGTGGTGCTCCTCGAAGGCACCTGCCTGCCGGATCACGCCACAGGCAATGCGAAAGACGGGATTCGAACCCGCGACCCCGACCTTGGCAAGGTCGTGCTCTACCAGCTGAGCTACTTTCGCTTTTACCCTTCCGATAAAAGGAACACAAAGTTAAAGAAGCCTTTCGATTTTGCAATGGCTATTGTTAAAAAAATGGACGAGGGACGAAGGAGTTAGGGACGAAGGTGGCAGGGACGAAGGAGTTAGGGACGAAGGTGGCAGGGACGAAGGTGGCAGGGACGAAGGTGGCAGGGACGAAGGTGGCAGGGACGAGGGAATAGCGGAACATTTGAGCATTTGAGCACACTAATAAAGATAATTCTATGGCTTATGAGGCAAACTTTTGTGTAGTAATCCTCATGGAGACGTTATAAATGATTTTTGTATATTGAATTCCTAGGTTAGCAACCCACTTATCACTTATAATTCATAACTAACGAAGTGTCCCAATCCCGTCAATTAGCTGCTATCATGTTCACCGACATCGTCGGATACACCGCCCTAATGGGAGAAGATGAACAGAAAACATTTGAGCTGCTCAAGAAAAATAGAGGAATACAATGGCCTATCATTGAAAAATTTTATGGCATGTGGCTAAAGGAAATGGGTGACGGGGTACTGGCCAGCTTTTCTACGGTCACAGATGCTGTCTATTGTGCTAAAGAAATACAAGAAACCTGCTTGAAAAAGCCCCCGATATCAAACCTGTAACCCGATCGCGCCAAGGCCAGAGCCAGCTGTGATCTACGGTCCCACGTAGGCCATTGCGCCGGCACCGGCCTGAACTCACCAGCAACACCTCAATTCATAATTTCTCATTCCCAATTCATAATTTATTTGTGTTTTAAATATCAAATACGTATCTTAAGGCATGGGACCACGTGAATTAATTGACCTGGGGTTGCTGGAGATGGTTTTTGGCACCAAGTCAAAACCATTTGAACGTGCCAGAGACCTACGCGAATTGGGATTATATCCAAAAGGGAAAAAGGGTTCTTCCGAACAGGTGCCTCTGCCTTGTGCGCTGCTATTTCTGTATGTGCTGGCCTCAGATCCCGGTAGAAAGCAAGTTAAATATGCTGTTGAGCATTATATCAGAATGACCAATGAAGAAACAGGTGAGTTGTTTTATGATGCATTCCCGGGGATCTTTGAAAATCTTGCCAATATTGACTTCATGGAGGTCTTTGTGATCACTCACTACAGCAACGGAGATACCGATGTCTTTTCCTGTGATTACCTACTCGCTGATTTGGAAAATCAGGTGAAAACCACTTATCTTTTCCCCAAGAAATTTTTACGGGATTATTACGCCTATTGTATTCAACCTGCCAACCGGGGCTACCTGATAAATCCTGACTCTTTTGATGATGAGGAATTTGGACGAATGATTGAAAGACTGAAAGATTCGGAAGCAGGGATTTTTGGTGATTGGCTGAGTGTTGATGAGATTGAGGAGGCATTGCAAACACCGCACAAGTGACCCTTCGGAACACTTGCGCCAGGGTGGATTCGGAACACTTGCGCTAGAGTTGAGATCCTTACTAGAGTTAGTATTAAAATTGTAAAAATCAAATTATGTATAAATTATCTGTAATCATCTCCGGAATTTTCATTTTCAGCAGTGCAGTACTAATTACTTGCAACAGTAAAGTAGCATCCAAAAAAGAAACTCTTGCCCTATTCAATCATAACAACCTGGAGGGATGGTATA
>QIMC01000100.1 GCA_003232185.1 Flammeovirgaceae bacterium
GTTGGAAACCCATTGATCACCACTCTGCCTACTTTTCTTTCAAGAATTTCGATAAGGTCTCGATATTCTTCCAGATCAGTTTCAGTTCCGTGCACAGAAGCGGTGAGATGTCCTTCCAAATTCTTGGCGGCCTCCATCAAATCCTGTTTTCTACTTCCTTTAACTAGTATACTTGATGGTCCAAAAACCTCTTGAGACCACGCAGGTCGTTGTCGAAAGTCCTCGAACCCAACTGCAAATACCTTGGCACCAACGGCATTTGTTTGCTCGGAAACCATTCCTCCTCCAATTTGTAATACGGCTGGATCTTTGGTCAGTTCTTCAGTTCTTTGATCGTACGCATGCTTGATTGCAGAAGTCAGCATAGTCCCTGAGGAAATGGCATTAAATTTTTCTGTCAATAAGTTATAAAACTCAGAAGCATTTTTGCCTTCTTCCAGAAAGGTCAATCCGGGATTAGTACAAAATTGCCCCACTCCAAGGCTTACGGAGCCAGCCAGCCCTGTAGCGATGGCTTCTGTCCTTGATTCCAAGGCCTCAGGAAGTACAAAAACAGGATTAGTACTGCCCATTTCTGCGAAAACCGGGATCGGCACCTCTCTTCTATTGGCTATATCAAAAAGTGCCTTTCCACCTTTGAAGGATCCTGTAAATCCAACCGCCTGAATCAGCGGATGTTTGACCAACCAGGAGCCCACCTCATGTGACTGACCCTGAACCAGTGAAAAAACACCGTCCGGCATTCCGGTATTTTTGGCAGCGCTAAGTATGGCTTGTGCTACCATTTCTGAAGTCCCGGGATGAGCCGGGTGGCCTTTAACTACCACCGTGCATCCCGCAGCCAAAGCCGAAGCAGTATCTCCTCCGGCCACGGAAAACGCCAAAGGAAAATTACTTGCTCCAAATAAAGCTACCGGACCCAATGGTATCAGCATATGCCTAATGTCCGACCTTGGTAGTGGCTTTCGATCAGGCATTGCAGTATCAATGCGGGCATCAACCCATGAACCTTCACGAACCACCTGAGCAAATAATTTGAGTTGGTTAACAGTTCTGCCACACTCGCCTTGCAAACGTGGAATGGGGAGGCCGGTTTCACTTTCAGCCCTTTGTATCAAGGAGTCTCCAAGTGCAGCAATCTCATTACCTATTGCCTCTAGAAAATCAGCACGTTTTTCAATGCTCAAGCGAGCGTAGGTATGAAAGGCTGTTTCTGCAAGTTCCGCTGCCTCATTAACTTCATCTTCCAAAGCTTCATGAAAATTAGTATCTAATGGTTCTCCGTTTCGCGGGTCAACCCCATGAAATTTTTCCTTACCTGAGGCCTTTGAGGTTGAGCCAATATATTGTGAGCCTTGTAATTCCATTCTATTAATTATAAGTTATAAATCCACACACTGGTCGTAGGGTATCCTACGACCAGTTAAAGACCAGTAGCGAACTTGTTTTAAGATCCTGCCAATATTTTCATAGCATTACTATAATATATTTTACGTAATACACTATCTGGTAAACCCAAACCTTGTATCTCTTTGGGCTTATCTGTAAAATGGGTATCAAAAAATACTTTTCCAGGGCTGCTGAAATACTGCCAATGCCGATCCATCATATTGACAATCCTTCGTTTTTCCTGATCCAATTCCGATTCGGACATCTCCGATTGGTCTCCTGAAGTGCCCAGGTCGGTTCCATAAAGATACCTGTCCTGATATTTGATGATGAAATCACGGACTTTCTCTGAATCCTGTATGATCAGGTCACTGAACCTGGCCGCCGGCTCCACTGAAAAGTTAGGGTATTTATCCAGTGTTTTAGCAATTATGTCCACATCATGTGACATAGAACCATGATGTGCTCCCACCACCACCAATTCAGGGTTACGTGCCAGCCAATGGTTGCGGGCTTCCTGAATGGCTTCCCAAGTAGGAATCTCTGGATGCTTATAGGCATGATATTGCGGATGGTCTCTAAAGTAACCAGAATGGGGGTTGTCATCATCCAACGGTCTCCAGGCTTGCAATGGCTCCCCAATATGCGCTAGCATAGGGATCCCTTCTTCCACTAAGAAATCCCAAACCGGTTGAATACGTTCATCATCTATCAGGACATAGTTTCCGGCATTGTCTTTGGATACCATTCCGAAATTTTTCCAAACCTTAACCATTTTTGCTCCCAAGGAGAGGTCGTGCTTTATATGCTCAATTATCCGGTCAGCATATTCGGGATCATCAATTCCGGTTGCTGTAAAAGCGGTGCAAAAAAAATAACGGCCGAGGTGATTTTGAAAATTCGCTATCAGTCCTGCCCTTCGCTGATGCCACTGTGCTGTATCCACCTTCCCCACATCCACCAATACCGGTTTTATATTTAGGCTGTCCAACATGGGAATCAAGTAATCCCGTTCTGCCCGGTAGTGGGCGTGAATGTCTATTTTCGGCATGTGAGGGTCAACTGGTGCCTCCTCTAGCTGAGGTTTTTCAGGAGCACAACTCAATAAAAATCCGGCAATAGTCACACCTATTAAATACTTCATTGAATTCAATTTTTAAATGATGCCTCAAGTTAACGAAATGGTTGATTTTACCCATTACAATGTTGTTTGGATTTGGGCGTTCACATAAAAACTGTAAATTGGGATT
>QIMC01000429.1 GCA_003232185.1 Flammeovirgaceae bacterium
CCCCTGATTCCTGTGTGAGGCAGAACCGGTATGCCCAATTTTTCAGCAAGACCCCAGATGGGATCGTACGACGGATGGTCATAATTCTTATCTAAATCCGTGATCAGTTCACCTATTCCTCTGCAACCTCTATCGAAGGCGCTTTGAATATCTTCCAATACTGTGGGAGCATCCATGTCCAATTGAATATAGGGTATGACCCTGTCAGGGTTGGATTCTGCAAATTCAAGGCCCCTGTCAAGATCATCAAGTTTGATCATGATACAGGCCATAGCATTCCATTTGGTATAGACCTCAATAAATGAACTTTCCCATTCATCAGTTGGATGGTAGTGCACGTGGGAATCAATAAAAAAACCAGGAGTGGACCGGTTTGGTTGGTATGGTTGCTGTTTGGCTTGCTCTGTTGATCCCGGATTGGTTCCACAGGCGGCAACCAATGCAAGCAACCCGATCAAGATTACCTTGTTGTATTTAAAGTTCATTTGAAATTGTCTAATTGAGCATTGTGGATTGCCGGGTTTCCCATTTACCCCGGGTAAAAATCGGGAAAATTAAATCCAAGTTACCTTTGATATAGTAGAAGTCAAAACATCACCAGGAGAACATAAAATCCTGCGGTCGCCAATTTCAGGGATGATTTACCCGGACTTGAAACTGTTTCCATAAATTTCTGGGGTAACCAGGGCATCATTCACTATTATGATGCCAATGGGGATATTTATTACGATTTTGAGCCAAACCAATACGGGAGTATGTGCCTGCCATTAAACTGGACTGGAAAATCCGAAGAATATTTTGTTCATAATCCCAATGTTGACGAAGGAGGTGTATTCGACGGATGGGGTAGGAAAGTATTGGAATTTCCTGATGACGGGCACCCGGATATGTGTAATGCCGTGCTGGACATTACCGGTGACAGCCGGGATGAGATTGTAGTTTGGGATCCCAATTCGATATGGGTCTACACACAGGAAAACAATCCTCAACCAGGAAGACTTTATAAGCCCGTTCGAAATAAACTTTATAACTATTCTAACTACCAGGCCACCGTTTCATTGCCGGGATGGAATGAATAAATAATAATGAAAATAATGATTTCAATAGTATGTTTTTTATTTTATACCACATCGGCGGTTGCTCAAGAACCAGGTTTTTGGAATACACAACAGAAAGGGGCAAATTGTTTTAATAAAACCCCCACTGAACAGTGGTTCAGAGATGCCAAAGACCTCGGACTTGATTGGGTGCGACTGGCCTATGACAAGTGGGACTCCGAGCACCGTGATTTTCTGATTGGAGACGCCTCAAATTATGACGGCTTGGTTGAAAAAGGCCTGAATAGATTAAAACAGGTGATTCTATGGGCAAAAAAGTATGATATAAAACTTGTAATTGCGCCATTGAGTTTACCAGGGAGTAGATATTCGCAAAACAATAGTTTTCAGCATGACACCAGACTCTGGGAGTCCTACAAATATTGGGATCAAGCTGTTCGGTTCTGGAAGGACCTGTCAACAGAATTACAGGATTATACTAATATAGTAGCCTATAATATTGTCAATGAGCCCCATCCTGAATTTGGAGCAGGAGTTGAGGAGCATAAAAGCCAAGGGGATGTTTCAAGATTTATTCAATGGTACACAAAAGCTCAGGACACACCTCGGGATATCTACAAATTCTATCAGAGAATTATTAAAGACCTGAGTTCGATTCTAAAATAGGGCAATTTGGTCGGTTTCGATGGTTTGATACTTGATAGCAGGTTTTTTCGGGAAGAAAGAATAGGCAATCAATCCTGAAATCAAATTGGTGATGAAGTTGGCAAATGATCTATGCCTTGAATGTTCCACCTGGCACATGTTCTTGAGCTCATCGTTAACGGTCTCAATCACAGACCTTTTTCTCAACATTATTTTGTCTTTCATTTCCATAAGAACATTTTTCATGTTGTTCCTGATGTTGGTTATCAAGTGCAGCCCATCTATGAACAGCAGGTTGGCTAATTCTTTTGAAATGTATCCTTTATCGGCATACAACTTTCCTTTCAGGGCATTGACAAAGTTTTTATTCTTTAATGGTTCCCTGTCATCCACATTTCCTTGGGTGATTACGAAATTGAGCAGTTCTCCTTTGTCATTTATCACGATATGTAGCTTAAAACCAAAGAAATAACCCATAGTGGACTTGCCCAATTGAGCAATGCCTTTGAATACCCTGTTCCTTTTTATCCTCTTGTTTTTACACACCCTGATCGGGGTGGAATCAATGAAGGAAATACCTGTACCTTCCCCCATACAGCAAGTTTTCAAGAAGATGGACATGGGCAGGGTAGCCGCCTGCATAAGTTCGACAAACCTATTGTAAGATACTGTATGGGGGAATAAGTGAACCATGTATTTCTGGACAAAATGGATATAAAAATGTTTCATGTTTCTAAACCCACCCGTATGAAAAATTACCATGATTGTGATCACTTCGCTACAGCTCATTGTAGGCTTTCTCTTGGGCTTATTGCCTAGAAGGTATTTTTTAACTGAATGCTCGAATTTTTGACAGAAATCATCGGTTAGATAGAAAATTTCGGTAATTTTATTATCGGTAAGAGTCATGTAATTGCTAGTTATATTGTTG
>QIMC01000151.1 GCA_003232185.1 Flammeovirgaceae bacterium
AGGTACCTCTAACGTTGGAGTATTCATGTCATTCACATATACCCTCATCTGCTTTCCTGCAATCACAAGCTTCACATGGTTCCATCGGTCCTTTTTGAAATCTGCGCTTGTCTGATAGTGAAAAAGCATATCCCAAAGGTTTATACCATCAATATATGGAGCATATTGAATGGCATCAATTGCTTGCGAGTTCTCCGCCCTACTAGTTCTAAAATAGAAGCATTCATTTTCGCTCAAACCATTCCATCGAAAATACAATGATGCAAAACGCTGGTCTAGTGGTTCCATGTCGTACTCAATAGTTCCATTTTCAAAGGTGAAATCCTTTAAAACCACTTGATCGCTACTTGTAAGGATTTTCATGGCCGGCCGCTCCTTATACTCCAAAAATTCTACGGATTGTGGTTTATATTCCCAGTGCTCAGCTTTGAGCGCGATCTGTATGGGCTTATTTTCACTGCTTTTCCCTTGTCCAAGGGAGTCGATGCTTAGAAGTATTAGTCCAAAAATTATGGTCTTTGTCAATTTCATGTGAGATTTGATAGTAATTATTAATACAATTTTATAGTTACAGAAACATTGACGAAGTAGGAAATAAAACTGTGTACAAAACCGGATTTTGTTTGGTTCAAATTTAGTTTAGTTAAAAACTTTAACGTCACCACCTGGATGTCAAAAACCGAAAAAGAGTATATCAAATTAATCAAGAAGAATATCGAGGAAAAGTTCTTCCCCGATATTGGACCTTTGAGGGTAAGGGACCTCGAATACCTGATTGAGGTGATTAAGGAAAAATCAGGCATTACCTTAAGTTTGTCAACCTTAAAAAGGCTTTGGAAGGAAGACTTCTCTCAAACTCCACAGCCATCTACATTAAAGGCATTAGTTTCCACCTTAGGCTATAAAACCTGGCAGGATTTTATGCAGAAGGATTCGAATTCTGCAAGCAGAAAATCCGTCCAGCAACCAAACACCAAGCACTATGTTTGGCTCCTCCTGCTTATTGCAATAACCGGAGTTATTTGGACCGTATCATCGAACAAATTTTTGCAAAAAAGGAAGGACCCAGTGGTAAAAGGAGATATTCAATTTTCTGCTGATAAGACCAAATCAATCGGAGTCCCTAACACCGTGATTTTTAAATATGATCTCTCTAATGTCCAGGCAGACAGCTTTTTTATTCAACAATCCTGGAACCAGGATCATAAAGAACAAATAGATCCTTCAAACCATATTCTATCAAGTATCTATTATACACCTAGCTTCCATCAAGCGAAGCTACTGGCTAATGACTCTATTATTGCCAAACAAAATGTGCACATACTTAGTCAGGGTTGGATGCCCTATGTGAAATACAATATGAGGGACAGGATTCCAATATATCTCGGTAAAGAAAACATGGTTTTAAATGGAAAGTTAAGTATTACCGAGGCGGATCTTGAGGAGGCCGGAGTGAATTTGGAAAATGAATTCAAGTTGCGGTACTGTAATATTCGGGACTTTGATCAGATAGATGACAGTAACTTTTCCATAAAAACGAAACTAAAATGTGACAGTGTCCAAGCTTTGATTTGTCCGTATATGGAATTGATGTTGGTTTTTGAGGAGGACATATTCTGGATCGAATTGACCAAAAAAGGTTGTGAAAGTAATATTAGCTATAAAATTGGCGAAATGTATTTTAGCGGAAAAGAAAATGACCTATCAGAGTTTGGTTGTGATATATACAAATGGCAAGAATTGGAGTTAAGGGTGGAAAACAAATTCGCAAAACTTTCCTTAAATGGCAATTCAGTTATTGATTTAGCTTATAGTCAGGAATTTGGAAAGTTGATGGGTTTAATATACACTTTTGCAGGCGCCGGCTCGGTTGATTTTGTTCAGTTAAAAGGGGCTGATGGAAATATGGTGTATGACGATCAATTCGATTAAACTCAGAATTTTCATTAGAAATTTACTGTGGCTTCTAATTTACTATTCCAAGGGCATCCCGTTGGGGTCATTCCGGGGAGTGCTCACTGTACTTACCTATCAAGTTAACACAATATGTTAGCCAGCAACAGACTGAATAGGACTATTAATCCATTCTTAAAGAATCCACAGGATTAGCTAAAGCTGCTTTTATAGATTGATAGCCAATAGTGAGCCCTGCAATGGCCACCACAAGTAATCCGGCTAACCCAAATAACCACCAGGATACTTCTGTCTGATAGGCAAAATTTTCCAACCACTTAGTTACCGCGTACCATGCGATGGGTACGGCAATCAAGGAGGCTGCTAGGATTAGCTTGATGAAATCCCTGGTAAATGTGGCTACGATTTGTGTTATTGTTGCACCCAGGACCTTGCGAATACCAATTTCTTTGGTGCGATGAGCAACTGTATGAGAGACCACCCCTAACAATCCCAAGCAAGCAAGACAGTTACTAAGGAGAAGCTTCCTTTGATTTTAGCAATTTTTACCTCTTGTTGTCGGAATTTCTATATTAAAATGTTATCCTCATAATCAGTTACTAAATCGGAAAGTCTGTCCATCATTACTATAAATTTGTAATTTTGTTTTAATGTACTACAGAAGGAAGGTTTTATTATCCCTATTGGAGGCTTTCGATGGTAAGTTGGAAAAAATT
>QIMC01000291.1 GCA_003232185.1 Flammeovirgaceae bacterium
ATCCTGATGTTGAACTAGGAAAGGAAGTATTGCGGGCCTGTTACCTGGGAGGAGCAAGGTTATTGGAGTTTACCAATAGAGGAGATTTTGCTCATCAGGTGTTTTCTGAGTTGAACAAGTTTGCTATTCAGGAGCTTCCTGAAATGATATTGGGGGTAGGATCAGTTACCGATGCCGCCGCCGCCTCTCTCTATATGCAATTAGGAGCCAATTTTGTGGTGACCCCTCTGCTTAGGGAAGACATTGCATTGGTTTGTAATCGCAAGAAAATAATGTTTTCACCAGGTTGTGGAACCTTGGCTGAGATTGCCAGGGCGGAGGAATTAGGTTGTGAAGTGGTAAAACTTTTTCCTGGTGGTATCTACGGACCAGGTTTTGTGAAAGACATCAAAGGACCCTGTCCCTGGACTAATATTATGCCTACCGGAGGAGTCTCTCCTGACGAAGAGAATTTGAGGTCATGGTTTGATGCTGGAGTTACCTGTGTAGGCATGGGTTCAAAATTAATATCTAAGAAATTTCTTACCGATAGAGATTTTAAGGGTTTGCAAAACCTGGTGTCCACAACCCTGGAAACCATCAGATCCATTCGATAAGTTCAGGTTATGTTACAAAGTTATCTACAAATTCATCCCGACGACAATATCGTGGTCGCACTGCAGGATCTTCCTGCCGGTTTAGTCTGTGAAATAGGGTCTCAATCAGTTACACTACAACACGATATAGCTGCAAAACACAAGTTTAGCTTAAAGGAGTTATCCCAGGGTGATCAACTAATTATGTATGGGGTAGTGGTTGGAATATGTTTGGAGCGCATATTGAAAGGTGGGGTGATAGGCACCCATAATGTGGTCCATAAGGCCAGTAGCTATAGTATCCAATCAACAGAGTTGTCCTGGACGCCTCCGGATATTTCGAAATGGAAAAACAAGACTTTTGATGGTTATCATCGAACCGATGGCTCGGTAGGTACTTCGAATTACTGGTTAGTTGTACCACTGGTATTCTGTGAAAACCGAAACCTGGATATTATTCGTGAAGCCCTAAACGAATCCCTTGGTTATCCTACCCAAAAAGATTTTACGGTTAATACCCAAGCCCTGATTGATGGTTACCGGGCCGGAGCTTCAGTAGACGAATTAATGGATATGTCAATTGTAAGCACCCAGGATGAATTGGTGCATACCAGACAATTTCCAAATGTGGATGGAATCAGGTTTCTTAAACATCAGGGAGGTTGTGGAGGAACCCCGGATGACTTGGCCATGCTTTGTAAGTTGTTGGCAGGTTACATAACCCATAGCAATGTTGCTGGGGCAACTATATTAAGCCTGGGTTGTCAACATGCCCAGATAGAATTAATGCAGGAAGCCATTAGGAAAAAAGCCACTGATTTTGATAAGCCTGTATATTATTTAGAACAACAGCAGAGCAAAGATGAACGGAGTTTTATTGAGGATGCTGTTAAACAGACCTTTATTGGATTAACTCAGGCTAATCAGATAACTAGAAAGCCGGCGCCACTGAAATACCTAAAACTAGGTTTGGAATGCGGCGGATCCGATGGTTTTTCTGGTATTTCTGCGAACCCCGCGCTTGGATATACCAGTGACCTTTTGGTTGCCTTGGGTGGTACCGCAATTCTATCGGAGTTTCCGGAATTAAATGGAGTTGAGCAAGAGCTGGTAAATCGGTGTACCAGTAAGGTGCTGGCTCAAAAATTCTCTGACCTGATGAGTGACTATAGTAAGAGCGCTCAGGCTGCTAACGCTGGATTCGAAAACAACCCTTCACCTGGCAACATCAAGGATGGCTTGATTACTGATGCCATAAAATCAGCGGGCGCAGCTAAGAAAGGAGGCACTTCACCAATAAATGAGGTGTTGGATTACGGAGAGACCAGTAAAGCCCCAGGTTTGTCCCTTTTATGTACCCCTGGAAATGATGTGGAAAGCACTACCGGATTAGCAGGATCAGGAGCCAATGTTATTGTGTTTACTACCGGGCTAGGGACGCCTACTGGGAATCCCATTACTCCGGTGATCAAGATGTCTACCAATGACAAGTTATATCAAAGAATGGGCGATATTTTAGATATAAATGCGGGCGGTATAATTTCTGGCGAATCCACCATACCCGAAAAAGGAGAGGAGATACTGGAATACATAATTGAGGTTGCCAGCGGAAGATCTATTCCTGCAGCGGTGAGATTGCTACAACAGGATTTCATTCCCTGGAAAAGAGGAGTTTCTCTCTAAGTATGAATCAACTAAACCGCATAACTTCAGCAGTTGATGAAGTCAGACCGATTCGTGTAATACAGTTTGGGGGAGGCAATTTCCTACGTGGCTTTTTCGATTGGATGGTTGATATCCTTAATGAAGGTGCTGGGTTTGATGGAGGTGTTCTGCTAGTAAAGCCTACTGCAGGAGGAAGCTATCAGCAGTTAATAAAACAAGACGGCTTATTCCATACCATACTTCAGGATCATTCCGGCGAGGCTACTCAGTTGGTTAAATGCATCCAGAATATTGTTCACCCTTATCAGGAATGGCAGAAATTTTTAGATACAGCTTCGTTACCACTTTGTCGTTTCGTGATTTCTAATACTACCGAATCAGGTATAACTT
>QIMC01000096.1 GCA_003232185.1 Flammeovirgaceae bacterium
TTATTTCGACTAGTGTTTCAATTGGTTTTGCCCAGAAAAAGCAAATATCCAATAGTAAACTAAAAGCACTTAAAGAGGAAGTACAGCAAAAGATCGATGAACGCGAAAAAATGGTGCAGGTAATGGTTGACAAAATTTTCAGTTTCTCGGAGTTGGGCTTTCAGGAGATTGAAACTTCAAAATACCTTACTGGGATATTGGAAGAAAATGGGTTTGAAATTGAATATGGTATTTCTGGTGTACCCACTGCCTGGTGGGCAAAATGGGGTTCTGGAGCACCTGTTATTGCCATTGGTAGCGACCTGGACTGTATTCCTAAGGCCTCTCAAAAACCTGGTGTAGCCTACCACGACCCGATTGTGAAGGGAGCGCCAGGGCATGGAGAAGGGCACAATTCAGGTATGCCCTTGAATGTAGTAGCGGTGTTGTCTGTCAAGGAAATTATGGAGCGAGAAAATATTTCAGGCACTTTAATCATTTGGCCAGGGGTAGCCGAAGAACAATTGGGAACTAAGGCCTACTATACCAGGGACGGATATTTTGACAATGTAGATCTCTGCATCTTCACTCACGTTGCCAATAACCTGGGCGTATCTTATGGCGAATCCAGAGGAACTGGTATGATTTCTGTAGAATATACCTTTGAAGGCGAATCCGCCCATTCTGCTGGAGCTCCCTGGCGGGCTCGAAGTGCCGCTGATGCAGTAGAGCTCATGAATATTGGCTGGCAGTATGCACGTGAACATATCCACCCACTTGGAAGATCCCACTCCGTGATTAATAACGGGGGCGACCAACCAAATGTAGTTCCCTCAAAAGCATCCATATGGTATTATTTCAGGGAAGTCACCTACGATAAAATTATGGAAGTCTATACTCGGGCTAATGAAATTGCTGAGGCAGCAGCCATGATGACCCGAACTAAAATGTCCAGTCGGGTTTTAGGAACAGCGTGGCCCCGGCATTTTAACAAAGTGATTGCCTCTACTATGTATGAAAACATACTACAGGTAGGGCTTCCGGAATGGAGTAAGGAGGATCAGATACTGGCTATGGCAGTGCAACGTGAAGTTAATTCGCCAAAGGACACCACGGGATTGGCAATAAAGCTGGACACCATTGGATTGCCTGTCACTAAACCAATAAGCGGTGGTTCTGATGATATTGGAGACATTTCCTGGAAAGTACCAACAGTCACACTGCGTTTTCCTTCTAATATCCCAGGCCTGCAAGGACACCATTGGTCTAATGCCATTGCTATGGCCACCCCAATAGCCCATAAAGGAGTAGTAGCAGGAGCCAAAGCTGAGGCAATGACCTTGTTGGATCTCTTAACCAGACCCAAATTAGTTGAGGAAGCCTGGGAGTATTTTAAAACCGAGCAATCCTCCAAACTAAAATACATACCAATGGTTACTGAAAAAGACCAGCCAGCGGTTCATCTGAACAAAGAAATTATGGAATTATACACGCCTATGCTAGAGCCCTATTACTACAATGAAACCAAGTATGACAGCTACCTGGAACAACTCCAAATCACTTATCCAACCTTGAGAAAAGATCAAGTGGAAAAAGTGAAAGCATCAGGGAATAAATAGCATTGCCAGCTATTGCCCGGGTTATATGTTCAAACTTTCATCACCTGACCTTAAAACTACTCGGAAGAAATATCGGTTGCCCTTTGTTTGTGATGCCATTGATTTCGATTTGATATAATCCAGTATCATCGGAAGTATACATTTCCAGATCAATATTTTCTGGCCCGCTAATTTTGACACAGGGATTCCAATACAGTGGAATATATTCTAAGTCAAAACGATAGTTGGAATTTCTATATGAATGTTAATTCCCTCTTACCTCTCCTATACCCATTTGCCTTTGTGCAAGTTCTTCTGCCCACAACCTTCTTTTTATTTTGCTCACATAAGTGCGTGAATCTTTATTGCCATATCTGGTATAAGCTGTTTCCGCCCATTGCAAAGCATTATCAAAATCTCCCAACACTTCATAGGCGATAGCTATATTATGGGCCAGGTATCCGGCATCCTTGTTTCTGGCCCTATCCAGTCCGCTTTTCCATACTTCCATGGCCTTCTCCCACTGGGCAACATCTGCATATCGTGTACCCTGTTCTAATTCAGGTGATTTTTTTGATTTCCCCCTGAAAGCACGCCTGATCTTTATTGGCATGGGAGATATTTTATAGGCATAATCTCTGCCTACCTGTTGGCTTAAATACCGGTTGGCATTTCCTTTACTGGTCAATTGAATCAGCGCTTCAAGAATACTATTTCCATAAGCCTCCCAGGTATGGCTATCGGTAAATAATTGCTGATCAACAATGGTCTGTCTCCTGGAATCATATAGTCTAATACCAATAGTTATGTTCCCAATACCTTGGGCATAGTATTTTAAAACCTGCACTTCTTGATCTCCTACTTTTTCCTTGATATTTTTTCTCCCCCTGGTAACAATAAAGTCAGTATCAAACAGCTCTATGGATACCACCGCGTCAGCCTGATACTTATCCGATAATTCGTTGATTACTTCCCAGGAAAGTTGCTTGGGAAAAGCCGAAGTCACGCTATTCCCATCCAATTGCTCCTCTGCCGTTATTACATGAAACCG
>QIMC01000443.1 GCA_003232185.1 Flammeovirgaceae bacterium
AATACAAATAATGCAATGGATCCATCACGGACTGATCCTGAATTTGGGAATACCATGATGCCGCACTATCCTGCCAATTCAGCTTCCTATAACACTCCGCAATATTCAAGCGCAATTCATCACTGGCGCCTTTCCTTTTCACTACCTGGTGATATAAGTCGACAGAACTTTTGTATGAATAAAACTGATAATGTAATTCAGCCCTTCGCAATTTAGTAGCCAGATCAACCCCGACACGAACTACATTTGGGTTATCACCTAAAATCTGAGCCCACAATGAACTTGATATACAAGTGGCCAATAATATTGTAATTACCCTTCTCATTTTCTCAGTTAATTTTAGAAATATCGGGGAGTAATCACTTTGTTTTTGGCGTACCTAAAACGATAGTTTAGCATCAGCTTGCAAAGTCATAAGAATAACCCAATAATAATTGGTCTGTAAGTTGCAATTCAATCAGAGCATCTATGTCAGATAAAGACCTCCAGGATAAGCCCAACCAAAGTACATCTGAAAACAATACATTGGCATTTAGGTCCATTTGAATGGGAGCGCCTTCAACCGCTTTGATCAGAACATTTGGCTTTAACTTTACATTATGGCTTAAATTAAACACGTGCCCAGCGGTTAAAAAATAATGTCTTTCCTGCCTGGCATCAGCATCAATTTCCACTATGTCATTACTTAGGCTATTTGTCACTAATTGCGGTGCAGAGAGACCTATATAAAATCTATCCGTATAGTAATATACTCCGGCTCCAAAATTAGGCATGGTTTTACGGACATTCCCTTGGAAAACAGGGTCTGAAGGATCTTGTGGGATCAGGTCAGATAGTTTTGCCTGATAACTGGTAAACCCAAATTGCAACCCCAATGAAAGGGTACCTTTGGCTGTAAATATCCTGTAAGCATATGAACCATTCACACCATACTGCTCGAAAATCGCTAATTTATCATGGATAAACTGTAACCCAAGTGCTATTTTGGCATTTTTAACTGGTGAATGAATAGAAAAAGTCTGGGTACTTGGTGCCTGCGGCAGACCCGTCCATTGATCTCTAAACAACAAAGTAGCACTCAGTGATTCATGACTTCCGGCATATGCTGGATTTAACACCAACCCATTAAACATATATTGAGTAAACATGGCTTCCTGTTGGGCCCGTCCCTCCGTCAGACTTAACAATAACAGCCCCGGTAGCAGAATAAATTTTATGAGATTGGTTTTCATTTTAATCATACCCTCTATCCTCTTCTTATTACCACATATCCGCTCAACCTCTTGCTTCCATCTCCAAGATTAATGACATAGAAATAAGCCCCGTCAGGAACTTCGTTTTTCCCAAACACAATACCTTCTGTGGATTGCCCCTGCCACACTTTAGTGGTATTATTATACCCGGTGACTTGAAATACTAGATTTCCCCACCTATTAAATATTTGCACTTCATTGTTGGGAAATCTGGTAATACCCTGGATCACCCAAGTATCATTGCGTTCATCATCGTTAGGAGAAAATGCATTGAAAACTTTAACTGGCAGCTCCTTCACTTCAAGGTATATTATTGCCTGTGAACAAAGCTGTGGGTCTTGGTCATCACATACGGTATACTGGTAAGTGTCTACTCCGATGTAGCCCAAATTGGGTGTATAGGAAAATGTACCATCCCCTTTAATCGAAATCCTTCCTCCTTGATCGGTAATGGCATCAGTTACTTCCACTGCCGAGAATGCCTTCAGCAGGATCCGTTATTATTAACTCAAGGTCCTGATCGGTGATAAATTCATCATCAACCGCAATTGGTGGACTGTTTTCTGATACCACAACTGTTATATTAATTGACACTGAGGCAGTATCGGTATTACCGTTCCCATCACTTACTATGTAGGTAAAAGTGTCGGTATTAACAGAATCCATGGCTGGGGTAAAAGTGAAGCTGCCATCCGGATTTAGTTCAACTGTCCCGCCCTGCGAGCCGGTGTTGTCGAATCCTATTACAGATAAGGGATCTCCGTTGGGATCCGTGTCATTCTCAAGTACTCCAGGAGCTTCTATGGTTAACTCCGTGTTTTTGGAGGTTGTGTACGCGTCATTATTTGCAACTGGAACGGTTGCGCCCCGAATAACCGCAATGGTTACAGAAGCTGTATCAACGCCTCCTCTTCCGTCACTGATTACGTATTTGAAGTTGTCATCACCTTCAAACCCATTTGGAGGGGTATAGGTAAAACCGCCGTCAGGGTCAATTTCTACTGTACCACCTGATACGGTTATAGTGTCAAAAGAAACAATTGTCAAATCATCACCGTCCGAGTCGGAATCATTGCCCAATACGCCAGGAGCATTAACATTCAATATACTATCTACATCTGTACTAAATCTATCGTCCACCGCAATTGGGTCATTATTGGTAGGGTCTTTAACCGCAATAGTAACGGTAGCTGAGTCGTTTGCATCATTACCATCAGTCACCGAATAGGTAAAGCTATCTAACCCTGAAAAACCGTCGGGAGGAGTATAGGTAAATCCGCCATCAGGGTCAATTTCTACTGTACCACCTGATACGGTTATAGTGTCAAAAGAAACAATTGTCAAGTCATCACCGTCCGAGTCGGAATCATTACCCAATACGCCAGGAGCTTCTACTGTTAACTGTTGGTTGATATTGGTATCGTAATTATCATCTAAAGCTATTGGATCAGAGTTCGGCTCCACGGGTGCTGTTAAACAATCACATGATTCATAGTCTTTCGATATAGTTAATACCGCTATCTCCGAAGCCGCCCCAGTTGTTATATCAATCTCGTAAAATCTTTGAGGTGGTGAAGTTGTTGCCCCGGGTGTTGCGAATAAACGCCCTTCGTTATCAAACCCCAATCCTTCAATAATATCCTCCCCTAATGGCCCAATTACAGTTGAAACTCCTGTACTTTTTTCAACAATTATTAATAAATCATTTCCAGGTGTTTCCCGGGATAATGCAAACATTTTCCCATTTATTGGGTTGATTGCTAAATCTTCAACAATTGGTAAGATACCAGCACCTGATATGGTAACATAGTCAATACCTGCTCCAAAAGCTTCCGGAATATGAGCTCCGGTTTGAGGGTTGATTTGAATTAATATATCATCTGTGCCTTCAATTTTTACACTACCAAAAAGAGTATTCGAAGTGCCATCAAAGGTCAATCCTTCAACTTCGATAAAAGTTAATAGGCCTAGTGATCCGTTACCACTTCCGTAAACTTCAGGAAGGGGGGTAAACGCCCCGGTTTTAAGATTGATTTGTCCCATTCTGCCGGCATTAGCGGCATAAAGTGTGTCTGCATTTACACTGAATGCAATTGCTTGTACATTATTTACTCCCAAGGCCCCAACCACGGTTTCTTGCCCATCAATTTTGCTTAAACGTATCAATAAACCGTCCCCTTTGGCTACTGTATAGCAACTGTCCAATATTGTTTGGGCCGTTATTGGAGTGGTTGTGATAAACAAAATAAAAAGATTTATCGCCAGAGCCGCGATCTTATAATTATCCTTATTTATGTTAGAATAGTTCATTTTAATTCTTGGACGGATTTAGGTAACAAATTTTCATTCCAATAAACTTCGGCTTAGCTGCTGGTTGCTTGGTGCTGTCATAGATAAATACTACATATGTAAGTATTGTAACCCACCTGTAATAAAATTTGGCGTTAAATATAAATATAAATTAGTTCTTTTACACTAAAAAAGGTAGTAATGCCCTGTTATCTATGTTCTTACCAGAATTACCAACAGCATGTTGGTGGTAATATTTTTGGATTATATTAATTTTTATACCCAATAACAGTGCCAAAAGAATCAAAATACCCCGGAAAAATGGCAAAGAACTTAAAAATTGCATCATCTATGTTGGGTGCTCCCCAACATAAACTGAATTTCTGGCTCCCAACCACCAGGGTGTTGCCGGAGTAGGGTTAAATGACTTATGTTACAACTGCTTTGGTATTTTCTGTCTTTGAAGTATCTCCAGGCAATTTCGAATTGATTCTTTTTTAGATCTCTGAAGGCAATGGTAAGATGGGGCTTAAATGGCCTCTCTCTATAATTTGCATTATGAATGGACATCTTTTGAGCCATCATTTTGCATAATTCATGTTGAAATGATATTATCTGCTGATTCGATTCAACCTGTATATAAATCACCTTTGGGGGAAAGGTATTGAATCCATTTA
>QIMC01000247.1 GCA_003232185.1 Flammeovirgaceae bacterium
TATATCGTATAAAAGATACCAACGGAGATGACGAACTTGATTCGGTTGAAAAACTGATCTCCTTGGAAGGAAATGGTGAACACGGACCTCATGCACTAATACTGGGTCCAAAAGGTCAACAAATTTACTTGATTTCCGGAAACCACACTAAAGTTCCTGAATCATTTGGGTCGATCCTGCCCAATACCTGGCAAGAAGACGGTCTATTTCCACAAATTTTGGATCCAGGCGGACATGCCAATGACCGCACCGCTCCCGGTGGCTGGATTGCCAGATCTGATGAAGAAGGCAAGTCCTGGGAAGTAGTGGCCAGCGGATTTAGAAATGCCTACGATATTGCGTTTAATGAAGATGGGGAATTATTCACTTTTGATTCCGATATGGAGTGGGACCTTGGTACTCCCTGGTATCGACCTACCCGGGTTTGTCATGTGATTCCAGGGTCTGAATTTGGTTGGCGTACCGGGTCAGGAAAATGGCCTGCATATTATCCAGACAATCTGCCGGCAGTGGTTAATATTGGCCAAGGATCTCCCACGGGTATTACCTTTGGGACCGGTGCCAAGATTCCGGCTGAATACCAGCGCAGTCTTTTCGTTTTGGATTGGAGTTTTGGCACTATATATCAGGTAGAGCTGGAAGCTCATGGAGCTTCATATGTTGGAAAGAAAACAGAATTTCTTTCAGGTACTCCTCTTCCGGTTACCGATATGGCTATTGGTGACGATGGGGCACTATACTTAACTACCGGAGGAAGAAGGACAGACTCGCATCTATATAGAATTACCTACAATGGAAATGAATCCACCGATCCTGTCACTGCGTCAGGCAAGCTTGAGTCATCAATGAAGGACAGAAGAATGCTGGAAAAATTACAGGTACCTACTCCCGCAGCTGCCGAGATTTTATGGCCTTATCTATCGGATGACGATCGGATAGTCCGATATTCCGCCCGGTTAGCCTTGGAAAAGCAAGATATAGGCCAATGGAAAGAAAATCTGAGTTCAGAAGAAAATCCCATAACATTGATTCAATTGGCTTTGGTTATCGCTCGAAATGGGTATACGGACCAAAGAGGGGCGTTGCTAAAACAACTGAATGCGATTCAGCTCAGCCAACTGACCATTGACCAGCAGCTGGACCTGGTCCGTGCCTATTCGCTGTTATTCATTCGTACAGGACCAGCAAATAAGAGAGAAAAAATCAATCTACCACAATTCCCATCCGGAGATCCGGCACTTGACCGGGAGTTGTCCGGGTTGTTGGTTTATCTGGGCAAAAAAGAAGTCATTGGAATTACTCTGGATCTTATGGAGCAGGCTGAATCTACTATGGAAGCGGACCTGACCCCAATAGAGGTGCTACAGCGCAGTGAGCAGTTTGGTTTGGTGATCGAAGCCATGCATAAAAACCGACCCGTGGAACAAGGCCTTGCCTATGCCTTGGCGTTAAGCAACATGGAAACAGGTTGGACACTTGAGCTACGTAATCGGTATTTTACCTGGTTTTATCGGGCCTTACAGAAGAGTGGTGGAGCGAGTTATAAGGGGTTTGTGGAACAAACCCGACTGAATGCTTTGAATAAAGTACCTGAGAATGAGAAAAAGCAATTGGCAGAACTTTCAGGTGAGGCACTATTGCAAACGGTGACCTTTAATACGGACGTTCCCCAACCGGAAGGACCTGGGCGACAATGGAAATTAGGTGATACAAACAAGTGGACGTCGGAGTCGTTTAATAATCTATCATATGAGCGTGGAGCGCAACTTTATCAGGCAATTGCCTGTGCGTCATGTCACACCATGAACGGGCAGGGAGGGAGTGCAGGTCCTGATCTTACTCAAGCAGGAACGCGTTTTTCTCCAAGGGACCTTCTTACTGCCATGATTCTTCCCAGTGTGTCTATATCGGACCAATATGGTGCCACCCTGTACACCATGAAAGATGGCAGTACTCTTATCGGGCGAACACTAAGATCTACGGAAGACTCCGTTTATGTGGGAGTTAATCCATTCAATATCACCCAGGAAACAGCTATAGCCACTAGCACCATTGCCTCTAGCAAACCTTCACCGGTTTCTCTAATGCCACCCGGATTGATCAACCGTTTAAATGAAGAAGAGCTAAAGGACCTAATTGCTTATTTACTATCCGGAGGAGATCCTGAGCATGAAGCCTATGGGAATGGTGGAGCAGGAGAACAGTAGAACAGGGGAACAGGAGAATAATTGAACAATTGAATAATAGAACAGGGGATCAATTGAGCAGTTGAACATTCGATTTACGATTTGACATTATTGTGCCGGGTGCTAACATTAAATGGAGCCCAGTAACCATTACAAAAAACGGGGCGTCACCGAAAAGCCAAACGAGTAGGTAAACTCAAAAATTTAAAATTATGGAAAAGGGTATGATTAAACCCGGATTATGCATTAGACTTCGTAGTGAGAGCCTTAAATGGCTGTTAGATAGGCCCTCGCACAGATTTTTGCAACGGAAACATAGCACCGCTATGGTGAGTAGGAAAAATAGAGCAAGTGCCTAGATTTTAGTCAGTTAAGGCTCGGAATAGATTTCTAGTGCATAATCCGGGTTAAAGTAAGCGTGCT
>QIMC01000142.1 GCA_003232185.1 Flammeovirgaceae bacterium
GCTATCAGCACTTTATTTAACTGTTCTGGTCTAAAAGATGCTAAAAGTTGACGCGCCAAATCTTCTTCTTCAGCCAGCACCCGTTTCCCTTTTTCAGGCCCGTGAGGCACCTCGGCGGGATTGGAACCCATAAATGCTGGAGTAACTGATACTTGAGCTGAAACGGAGGTGTAGTTTAATGACAAATGATGACCTTCAAATCTCCATCCCCAAAGTTCATCTTCCGGCTGTCCAAATAACATGAAATAATACAACTCAGGGTGTCGGTAATGATCATCAGGTCCTCGTCCTTCAATATCCCTCAGAACTAACTCTAATGCCATGATTTCCCTGGCTTTATCCAATCCTTTCTCACTTAATCCTGTCTTTAACAGTACCAGTAATGCTTTTTGTTGGTTGCTTTTCATCTTTTCCCAGGTTAGGCCACGGTGTGGAGAGGGTGTAAAATGCCAGAATGACCGTTCCTGGTCTTCGAATGGAAGGCTGGCTTGATTTTTCTGATCCTGGTCTAATGTTTTCATAAGATCCGTTGCGGCCTTTTCCATAGGTGATACTACAGTTACCGTGTGCTTCTTAGTATCAGTTGCGTTGGTTCTATTCCAAGAAAAAACAGAAAGGCCAATAAGGATGGCAATTGGTGCGAGTAGTTTCATGATAAAAATGAGTGTTTTGCTTTAGTAAGTTAAGAAAAAGCTGTTAATGTACCCAACCCAATCGCAATGCGCTACCCGCTATGCACTCTATGCAATTCGTAATTTCTCATTTCTAATTCATAATTTTACCAGTATGAAGATCATAGAATGCCCCAGAGATGCAATGCAAGGAGTTGCCGGATTTATTCCAACTGAAAATAAGGTGGACTATATAAACCAATTGTTAAAAGTGGGATTTGATACCATTGATTTTGGAAGTTTTGTAAGTCCAAAGGCAATTCCTCAAATGCGGGATACTGCAGAGGTCTTGAATGGTCTTCAGCTTTCAAACTCCTCATCTAAGTTATTGGCCATTATTGCCAACCGGAGAGGTGCCCAAGACGCTGTGTCTCTTGGTGGTATACAGTATTTGGGGTTTCCGCTTTCATTATCGGAGACTTTCCAGAAGAGAAATACCAACCGTACCATTGAGCAGGCGCTGGTGATCATAGCTGAAGTTCAAGAGCTATGTACAAAAAATGATATACAATTAGTCACCTATTTGTCAATGGCATTTGGGAACCCTTATAACGATCCTTACCAAGAAGGCACAGTAACATCTTTTGTAGAAAAACTTGCTGAGATGGATGTTGGCATAATATCTCTGGCTGATACCATTGGAGTAAGCAATCCCCAAAACATCACCACCCTTTTCAGTTTATTAATCCCTGCCTTCCCAAAGGTTGAATTTGGGGCCCATTTGCATTCAGACTCATCGCGTGTACAGGAAAAAATAATTGCTGCATACCAGTCCGGGTGTCGTAGATTTGATGGTGCGTTGAAGGGATATGGCGGATGCCCAATGGCTCAGAATCAGTTAATTGGCAATATTGCAACAGAGTCACTGGTGGCATGTTTGAATGATCAAGGTGCAATTCTTGATTTTGATCAGGCAGCCATGAAAGAAGCAATAGAAATGGTTCCGCATGTCTTTAACAGTGGTACTTAATGGCTGTTCAGGACTAAACCTTAGTATCAATTTAAGATTTTAGCTAACCAAATTTGCATGCTAAGCAGGCTACGGTTAAATTGGGTGGCTATCATAAACAGCCGTCAGCAGGAACCACATTGGATACAAAATTGACTGATTGCTGTTTGGTAAATTCTTACAACTTACAATGAGCTCATGAACTATTTTCTTGGCACTATTTTGACTTTTCTGATGCTTTGTTCTGAATTGTCATACGGGCAATACTGGCTATCACTCATGCCTGAGAAAAACCTGGATAGCTGGGTGCAATTGGGGGGAAAGGCTGATTACAAACTAGTTTCTGGCGAAATAATTGGTACCACTATCGCTGATACACCCAATAGTTTTTTAACAACCTCGAAAAATTATAGTGATTTTATACTTGAATTTGAAGTTTGGGTAGATCCCTCATTTAATTCCGGGGTGCAAATAAGAAGCAATAGTTTTTCTGAGTATCAGGATGGAAGAGTTCATGGGTACCAAATCGAGCTAGATCCAAGCCCACGGGCTTTCACCGCAGGAATTTATGACGAAGCCAGAAGAGGCTGGTTATATCCCTTGTCCAGAAATCCAAAAGGCAGGCAGGCATTCTTAAACGGACAATGGAACAAGCTAAGAGTTGAAGCCGTTGGAAGTTCCATCAGAACCTGGCTAAATGGTGTTCAATGTGCCAATCTTGTAGATGATAAAACTGCCACCGGGTTCATAGGCTTACAGGTGCATAGTATCAATAAACCGGAACAAGTGGGGAAGCAGGTAAAATGGAGAAAGATCAGAATATTAGTAGATGAATTGGAGAAGTATCGTACCCCACAGGACCCTCAGGTACCAGAAATAAGTTATTTAACCAATTCCTTGACGGACCATGAAAAACGCACCGGGTGGCGGATGCTTTGGGATGGTAAAACTTCTAATGGGTGGCGTGGCGCTAAAAGAACAGATTTGGATGGAACATGAAGGATGGAGTACTCACCATTGAAGCAACTGGTGGCGGGGAATCAACTGGTGCCGGTGACATTGTTACCAACCAACAATTTTCTGATTTCGAGCTTGAGTTGGAGTTCATGTTAACCGAGGGAGCTGAGCTAAACAAGGGTGAAGGTTCTGCCATCGGCTGTGAATATCAACTATTGGATGATAAAACCCATCCTGATGCGCAACAAGGAGTCAATAAAAACCGGACACTGGCGGGGTTATATGATATGATCGCTCCGGAAAATCGCTCAGTACCCGGAAGAAGTAAACAGTTTAAAGGAATTGATCAATGGAACAAAGCCCGAATTGTGTCTAAAAATGGTAAAGTGTCACATTGGTTAAATAATGAAAAAACAGTAG
>QIMC01000316.1 GCA_003232185.1 Flammeovirgaceae bacterium
ATGGCTACCTTATAAGAGCCTGAATTGTCTTAATTTGGCTTCTGCAAAATAATAGAAATGGAAAATAGGGGTTTGTGCGCAGACTCCCGTTCCAAAGAATACAGGAAATAGAGATAGTAGAGTTTGGAACATAATTTTTTAGAAAAAAGAATATCTACCCTAATATAATTGATATCAGCATATTAAACCCAGAATAAAATCATACCAACTAGGTTTCCATCGTTTAACCTCATGTAATTCCTAGAATCATGTACTTGTATAATATAGGAATGTCTGGTTTTATTAGTTTATCGATCCAATCTAGACTGTTATATTTGTAAAACGGCTAAATTGAATTTAATCAAGAAGGTCATAGAAAAATAGGTGAAGAATATTCCAAGATCCATACTGATTGTTACTTCTGTAGTATTCCTTCTGGCCATTTTAATTGGGATCAATTATAATGCTGAGATAGATCCAGAGACGTGTTATAACCTTGAATTAAATCGGTCAAAATCTGCTCAGGAAATTGAAAAAAGGCAATTCTTGACTTTGATTATGTTTCAGCAGACTGGCATTGTTGTTACACTAAGCCTCTTGCCCATTGGTATTTCGATGTTTCACAACCGTGATGCTTATAGTAAGCATAAGACAAGATTCTTTATAGCCTATAAAAAAGGGGAGAATGATGAAAGCAATACACTATCTGATCGACTATTGGCCAATTATCCTAATTTGACGCTTCATGATATAACACTTTGCGAAATGCTCTGCAAAAAATTGAGTTCAAAACAAATTGCATTTCAATTAAATATTTTCCCAACTAGCGTTAACACGGCCCGGTACAGGCTGCGTAAAAAGATGGGAGTTCCATCCGAGATTGAATTGACTGCATTTCTACGTCGGGTATAATTTTCAGTCTACTGTCTATCCTTTGTCTATAAGCCATAATACCCTTCAATCCAAAGTTTTTCGTTTCTTACAGGCATCGTTTGTGATCTCTTTTTGAATAGTTTATGCATCAAAATTAAATTTCAATTGAACTAGGCACGAAATGAAAAAACTTATTCTGCTATTGCTTTACCAACTTTCACTTTGTGCGCTACACGCTCAGGACTGGACTGACGAACTGGATTCCGTATTGACTGTCCTTGAAAAGGAAGAAATATTTCATGGTCAGATCCTGATCGCAGAAAAAGGAAGGATACTTTTTAGTAAAGCGTATGGAAAGAATGAAAAAGGAGCGATTACGTTACAAACGCCGCAATCAGTAGAGTCTGTTACAAAAGCATTTACAGCTCTCTCTGTGCTGATTTTACAAGATCGAGGACTATTGAACCTCAATGATAAATTAACCCACTATTTTCCCAAACTACCTTATCAACAAGTAACAATACGGAATCTTTTAAACATGACCAGCGGTCTCCCTAGGTTTTTACCTACCTTAATCAGCCGTGGGGACACAACTAGGCTATTACACAACGATGAAGTTATTAAACTTATCTCTAGGTATAAACCAAAGGCAAATACCCCCCCTGGCTCAACTTTCTTTTACAACACAGACAATTACGTACTTCTCGCAGCTATAATTGAAAAAATATCAGGTGAGACATATGCAGATTTTATACAGAAAAACATATTCAATCCATTAAAGATGGAAGAGAGCTATGTGAATGAATTTAATGAGTTAAAGCAGGGCCAGATAAATTCATCAAATTTTTATTCGGTTTATGGCGATGGAAATGCTTACTCTACAGCGGAAGATCTATTTCTCTTCGATCAAGCACTTTATACCGACCAACTGCTTTCACATGATTTGATTAGAACCATATGTAACCCTACAACTTTGAATGACGGTATTGAAAGCAACTATGGATTCGCATGGACAGTAAGTAAATATGATAATAAAACTGAGTCTTATATCGTTGGGGATGGCGAAAACTCTCGAACTAGCATCCAGCGATTTATTGATGATAAGAAAACGTTTATTTATATCCACAATTTTTCAGGAATGAATTGGAAACAGGTATATGAGGTGGTAAGGAATATCTGGGAAAAAAAGGAGTATACCATGCCAACCAGAAGGACAATTTATAATATCGATCAAGACTTACTTGATAATTACGTTAGCCAATACCTCACCAAAAATTTTGGTTTACTCCATATAACAAAGGAAAATGGTAAGCTGTATTTAAGGCCTGATCCTATTCCCGGAAAAGAAGAGCTGGTTCCCTCATCTGATACCACCTTTTATTTCGCGAATCAAGGGTTGGATTGGGAATTTTTCCTTGATGAGCAAGGAACAGTAATTGGTTTGGGAATTAAGGGAAGACCTGACACAATGGGTTCTAAACAATAACGAATAGAACCCAATATTGATTTTGGGAAATTGTCAACAATATTCGGCCTTAAGCGGATTGGCTTGCTCAATACTCCCAGCGAGCATTTGGACTGCTGTATTTTGCTCCAAGGAGATCAACAAACTCCTGACCGTATGCCGAGCCTTGAATTAGGAACAGGCATAATGTAATAAGTGAATTCTTCATAATGTTATCCTTTGATCAAGATGTTTACCAACAATATACTTGTTGATTATGTAAATTTTTTATTTTATCTCTAAGTTTTT